>JAEETR010000029.1 GCA_016286595.1 Oscillospiraceae bacterium
GTGAACGGCACGGCCGCAGAGGAAAAAATGAGAGCATCTGATTTCGTACAGAAGGACAAATACGGCGTGGACGACCTGCGGCTGCTGGTGGCGGCGCTGCGGGCGGAAGACGGCTGTCCCTGGGACAGGGTCCAGACCCACGAGAGCATCCGAAGGGACTTCCTTGAGGAGGGCTACGAGCTGGCGGAGGCCATCGACGAGAGAAGCCCCGACCATCTCCGGGAGGAGCTGGGAGACGTGCTGATGCACGTTTTCTTCCATTCCGGGATAGAGGAGGACGCGGGCGTCTTCACCGTGGACGACGTGGCGGACGAGGAGTGCAGAAAGCTCATATTCCGCCATCCCCACGTATTCTCCGGCGGCAGCGCGGATACCCCGGAGGAGGTCCTGTCCGCATGGGACGAGCTCAAGCGGCAGGAAAAGGGCCAGCAGACCCACACTGAAGCGCTGAAGGCCGTGTGCCGGGTGCTCCCCGCCCTGTGGCGGGCGGAGAAGGTGCAGAACAAGGCCGCGAAGGCCGGGTTCGACGCCTACGGCGCCGGAGGCGCCGCGGACAAGCTGCTGGAGGAGGCGGAGGAGCTGCGCCGGGCCGCCCCGGAGAACGTGGCGGAGGAGCTGGGAGACCTGCTTTTCTCCGCGGTGAGCATGTGCCGCTTCGCCGGACTCGACCCCGAGGAGGTGCTCAACGCCGCCACGGACAAATTCATCGGCCGCTTCGCTTACGTGGAACGGGCCGCGTCCGACAGGGGACTTCGTCCCGAGGATCTCTCCGACGACCTGCGGGGCGAGCTGTGGCGGAGCGCGAAATCGGAAAATCTGAAATAAAGACCGGCCTTTGCGCGCCTTTTTCGATAAAAAAACGTAAAATTTTGAAAATAGCTTTGACATTATGCCGCAGATAATATATATTGCATAAAGCTACTGCTATTATGGAGGAATAAAATGAACAAGACCGAACTCATCGAAGCCATTGCCGTCAGAACCGGCATGACCAAGAAGGACAGCGAAAAGGTCCTGTCCGCCATGCTCGATACTATCAGCGATACCCTCGCCGAAGGCGAGAAGGTGTCCATAGTCGATTTTGGCATCTTTGACACCAAGCGCCGCGCCAGCCGCACCGGCCGCAACCCCCGCACCAACGAGATAATCTCCATCCCCGCTCAGGTGGTGCCCGAGTTCCGGCCCGGAAAAAACCTGAAGGAAAAGGTGGCAAAGTAAAAACACGTGAAAGGCGGGGATGATCCCCGCCTTTCAAAAAAGGAAAAAACCTATGCGTTTAGACAAGTATCTCAAGGTATCCCGCCTTATCAAGCGGCGCACCGTGGCCGACGAGGCCTGTTCCGGCGGCCGCGTGTCCGTCAACGGCAAGGCGGCCAAATCCTCCCATGACGTGAAGACGGGGGACGTTATCTCCATCGCCTTCGGCGCCCGCACCGTAAAGGTGCAGGTGGTTTCCGTGGAGGAGCGCACCGGGAAGGACGCCGCCGCCGGCATGTACAGAGAACTCTCCGAGTGAGAACCATCTTCCGCAGGAGTGTGATGACAGAGTGAAAAATTTCAAATGGGACAAGAAATATCTTCACTGGGGCATCACCGCCTTCCTGGTGATAATGGGCAGCATGCTGTTCCTGTGGATCCTCATGCGGCTGTCCGCCGTGAAGGCGCTGCTGATGAGCCTTCTGCGGGTGCTTGCCCCCTTTATAATCGGCTTCGTCATCGCCTACATACTCAAGGACGTATGCGAGTTCTTCAGGCGGTGCTTCATGAGGCTTATGAAGCGGGCGAAGAACGGCAAAAGGGCCCTGGCCGCCTCCCGCATACTGGCGGTCACCGCCACCCAGGTGCTGGTCATCGGGCTGGTTACGGGCCTTCTGGTGCTCATCCTGCCCCAGATATATTACAGCGTGGTCCATCTCGTGGAGAACTCCCAGACCTATTACAAGGCCGTATCCGACTGGATCAGCCGTCTGCTGGACGGCGACGAGTTCATGCAGGAGACGGCCCAGCGCTGGGCCGACACCATCTCCCGGCATCTGACCGAGTATCTGACCACCAGTCTCCTGCCCCGGCTGACCGACATCATCACCAGCATCACCGGCGGAGTTTACTCCATATTCAAGGGCCTTTTCAACATGATAGTGGGCGACATCATCTCCATCTACCTGCTGTACAACCGGGAGATGTTCTCCGCCCAGAGCAAAAAGATACTCTACAGCCTGGCCCGTCCCCAGCGGGCAAACCGCATCCTGGACGAGATGAGCTTCGTCAACAGGGCCCTGGGCAGCTACGTGGTGGGCAATCTCATCGACGCGCTTATAATCGGCGCCGCCAACTATATCTTCCTGCTGTGCACCAGGGTGCCCTACGCCGCCCTGACCAGCATAGTGATGGCGGTATTCAACCTCATCCCCATATTCGGCCCGGTCATTGGCGCCGTGCCCTGCGCGTTCCTGATACTGCTTGAAAGCCCCTCAAAGGCGCTGGTGTTCATCATCTTCACCCTGGTCAGCCAGCAGCTGGACGCCAACGTGCTCAAGCCCCGCATCCACTCCAGCCGCAGCGGCATTTCCGGCTTCTGGATAATGTTCGCCATACTGTTCTTCGGCGGGCTGTTCGGCCTGTGGGGAATGCTGCTGGGCGTGCCGCTGCTCACGGTCATATACGACGCCCTGCGCCGTCTCAACACCAAGAGCCTGAAGAGCAAGGGCCTGCCCACCGACACCGAGGAGTACAAGAACATCTACCGCATCGACCCGGTGTCCAACTCCCCGGTCTACGAGGTCTCTCCGGAGGGCCCGGAGGACGGCGGCGGGGATACGCCGGAATAAAAAAAGCGCCGCGGGATCGCCGATCCCGCGGCTTTCTTTATGGGTTACGCGTTCTCCTCCGTCACGTCGGCGCATTCCATCACGCCGCACCCGGCGAAATACGCCTCTTCCAGCGGTATCCACGTGTCTTTGAACCGCTCAAGCTGTTCCTGGCCCTCCCGCCGGAGTATCCGCCGCAGCTGTTCCTCGCGGGGGATGGTGAGGAATATCTTCACCTTATAGTGTTCCCGCAGGGACGGGTAGAGGGAATAGGAGCCCTCCACTATATTGAGCCGCTTTTTCGGGTACCGCACCGGGTCCCCCAGGGTACCCGTCTGGCAGTCGTAGCGGCGCATGGTGACGGCCTCCCCCCGGGAAAGGGGCAGGATGACCTCCCGCGTCAGCCGTTCCCGGTCGAAATTGCCGCCGGGCTGAGCCATGCGCTCCGGCGTCTTCCGCTCGAAGGGCAGGAAATAGTCGTCAACGTGGAAAACGTTGCAGTCGTACACCTTTTCCAGCAGCGCCGCCAGGGTGGATTTCCCGGACCCGCACCGGCCGTCTATGGCCGCGGTCACGTCCCCGCCGCCGGCGAGGGCGGCGTCCACAGCCTCGAACACGGGCAGATGGCGCGCAAACGACGCGTCCGTCACCCGGTAGGCGGGACGGTACGCGTCCCGGTAGGCCTGCGTGTGGCTCACCATGGGGTACCCGGCAGCGGCGTAACGCTCAAGATAAGCGTCCGCAGCGGCCCTGTCGAAGCCCAGCCCGTAAACGAGGGGCAGGTCCCTTTTGAACGCCTCCATATCGCCCCGGGGCGACGCGGCCGTCAGCACGAAAAGCCGGTTTATCGTCTCCGGCGACAGTTTTCCCTTCACCGCCGCCAGGTTTATCCGGCACAGCCCCCCGCCCAGGGGCTCCGCGGCGGGCACCGTATCGTCCGCCGTCACCGTCTCCAGCTCCTCCCTGAGCCGGGCAAGGGCGAAGGCCTCGTCCGGTATGAGATGGGCCGGGCCGAAATGGGACTGATAGAGAAATTTCACCGCGTCCCCCGCCTCCATGGCGGGATGGGCAGCGGCGTGAGCCTTCAGCAGCTTTTCCATATCTTCCATAACCGTTCTCCCGTGAGTGTTTTTCGGATTTATTATACAGTATCCCGGCGGGGAAATAAACCCCGCCCGTTGCATTCCGGCCCCGGCCGGTATATACTTTTCCCATCAAGCTCCGGAGGCGACACAATGGACGGCATCTATCGCGCCATAAACTCCACCCAGGTGTATATCGAACGGGACGGGAAATATCTCATGCTCCACCGCGTGAAGCGGGAGACGGACGTCAACAAAGACAAGTGGATAGGCGTGGGCGGCAAGTTCGAGGAGGGCGAGAGCCCCGAGGAGTGCATGCTGCGGGAAACCCGCGAGGAGACCGGCCTGACCGTCACCGATTACCGTTACCGGGGCATAGTCACCTTCGTGTCCGACAGCGCGGAGAACGAGTATATGCACCTGTTCACCGTCACCGGCTTCACCGGCGATATAAAGGAGTGCGACGAGGGCGATCTGGAGTGGATAGAAAAGTCCGCCCTTCTGAGTATGAGCATATGGGAGGGGGACAGGATATTCCTCCGCCTTCTCGACTCCGGCGCCCCCTTCTTCTCCCTGAAGCTGCGGTACGAGGGGGACAGCCTCGCCGAGGCAGTGCTCAACGGAAAAAAGATATAAAAAATACCGCCGGGAGTTTTCTCCCGGCGGTATCCTGTTTTAAAGATCAGCCCTCGATCATTATGGTCTTCTTCTCGGGCAGCTGGGGGGCGTCCTTCTTCGGCACGGACAGCTTAAGAACGCCGTCCTCGAATCTGGCCTTCACGTCCTCCTCGGTGATGTTCTCGCCCACGTAGAAGGTGCGCTGCATGGCTCCGGCGTAACGCTCCTGACGGATGATCTTGCCCCTGTGGCTCTTCTCGTCCTTGTCAAGGCCCTTGGCGGCGGACACGGTCAGATAACCGTCCTGCAGGCTCAGGCTTATCTCGTCCTTCTTGAAGCCCGGCAGGTCGATATCCATCTCGTAGCCCTCGTCGTGCTCGTGGACGTCGGTCTTCATTATCTGGTCGGCGTGCTTGCCGTAGAGCTTGCGGTCGATATCGCCGAAGTCGGGGATGGCGGGGAAGCTCATAAGGTCGTCAAACAGATTGTCGGTAAAAATTCTGGGCATCAACATAAATCATTCCTCCTTGTCTCATAACAAAAGGTTTTTTGTTCTGAGCATGGGGGACGGAGTGTTTGGATCTGTGAGGATCTTCTTCGTTCCTCTGTTCGCCTCACGTTATACCACCGAAAATTAGCACTGTCAAGGGGAGAGTGCTAATTTTCTTTGTAAACTTATTGTTATGACAGTTTTTACCAGTTCCGAAATGCGAAAAAGGCGGCATATCCGGCAGTATTCCGGACGTACCGCCCTTATTTATGCCTTTTTCATGGCGCTGTACATCCCGTACCATTTCCCGGTGCGGTAGTACAGCACGTAGATCACGAACAGCAGCACGTTGTGGCAGATCATGGCGCCCCACGCCGCCGTAAGGCCGCGGTGCAGCAGGGTCACGGCGATGAACGTGCCCGTGATGCGCACGCCCCACATGCCGATAACGTTGAAAATAAAGGGCGCGCGGGTGTTGCCCGCTCCCTGCAGGCTCCCCTCCAGGACAATATACACCCCGTAGAAGGGCTCCGACAGCGCCACCATCCGCAGCACCCGCGAGGCCAGGTCTATGACCTGTGCGTCCCGGGAGAAGATGCCCGCCATGACGGGGGCGAAGGTGAACAGAAGCGCGCCGGATATGACCATCAGGCACGTCTCGATGGTGATTATGGACGCGGCCACCCTGCGAAGGCGCGTCCTGTCCCCCGCCCCGACGCACTCGCCGGTAAGGGTGGCGGAGGCGGTCTGCATGCCGTAGCCAGGCACGTAGAAGGCGGATTCCACCGTATTGGCCACGGTGTGGGCGGCGGTGGATATCTCGCCGAGGGAATTTATCATGGACGCGAAGACCACGTAGCCCAGACTGGTGGCGAAGCGCTGGAGCATGGCCGGGAAGGCCACCCGCAGACAGGGCCGCAGCACCGCGCCGTCTGGCCGCAGGGAGTAACCCCGGGGGGATATCTCCCGGTGACGCCACAGCACCGCCGTGATGAGCGTGCCGCCCACCACGAAGCTGGCGGCGCTGGCCGCCGCCGCGCCCACGACGCCCCAGCCCGCGCCCCACACGGTCACGGCCCGGCCCAGAACGCTCACCGTGCGCACGGGGTAGATTAGAAGGAAGTTCAGCGTCACGTTGACCGCGTTCACGAGTATCCCGGCCAGCATGGGCGTTTTCGTGTCCCCTGCGGCCCGCAGCAGCGTGCCGAACATGAGACTGGCCGCCCGGAACACGGTGGGCACGTACAGTATGAAGAAGTAGCGGGAGGCCAGGGGGCGCACGCTCTCGTCCACCTGCATCCACGCCGGCACCCATCCCGCCAGCAGAAGGGGCAGCACGGTGAACACCGTGCCCACTATCAGGGCCATCAGCACCGCCTGAGCCGACGCCCGGCGGGCCCGCTCCCTGTCCCCGGCGCCCCGGGCCTGGGAGATGTAGGCCAGGAAGCCTATGCCCATGGCGGAGATGCTGGAGCCGATGAGCCAGTTTACCGTCGTTGTGGAGCCCACGGCGGCGGTGGCCGCCGTACCAAGGGAGCCCACCATGGCGGTGTCTATGTACTGCACCGCCGTGTGCATGAGCTGTTCCAGCATGGTGGGGGCGGCCAGCCGCACCACCGCGCCGGACAGCGATAAGTCAAGTCTTTTCATCTGCAACCCGTTTTATGTCAACTGATTTCGGGGGAAGCCCCCCTCTCATGCCGTATTATACTCCCCGGCGGACTTTATAACAATAGGTCGGGCGGGGACGTTTTTCCTCCGGCACCGGCGACGTGACGTTTACCGACTGCGACGGGGCGGAGCTGAACGCAGAAACGAATACCGGCGGCGCCTGCCGGATAACCACCGACACGGGAGATATAAACGTCTCGATAAATTGACCCGAAACAGTGCAAAAAAGCCTGCGCGGATCGCCGCGCAGGCTTTTTATATGGCAGATACGCCGCTTACGATCCCTCTCCGGCGCCGATGAGGTTTTTCATCCAGCTGCCCTTTTTCACCAGCACGAAACCAAGCACGCACTTCACGAGCTCTATGAGCTGGCAGGAGAGATAGATGGGCACGATGGGCAGACCCGTGAACCTGGTCAGGCAGAAGGCCAGGGGCACCGACACCACCCACACGAAAACGCTGTCGAAAAGGAATGTGATGAAGGTCCTGCCGCCGGACCGCAGGGTGAAATAGCAGGCGTTGCAGAAAGTCCGGATGGGCTGGGCCAGGGCCACGATGTAGATGAAGGACACCGCCAGCGTCTTGACCGCGTCGGTCACGTTATAGACCCGGGCGATAAGGGGGGCGAAAAGGGCCATCATGGAGCCGCAGACCACCGAGCAGGTCATGGCCAGGGCGAAGAGCTTGTTGTCCACGTCCCGGGCAAGGCGCATGTCGCCGCTGCCCAGAGCCTGCCCCACGATGATGGAGATGGCGGTGCCGAAGGCCATGGTGATTATGTCGAAAAGCCGGGCGATGGTCTGGGAGATGTTCATGGCGGACATCACCTCGTACCCGCACACGGAGTAGCACTGCACCAGCATGGACGTGCCGGCGGACCACAGCGCCTCGTTGGCCAGTATTGGCGCGCCCTTTTTGACTATCTGTCCGAACAGCTCACGGGGTATGTGCAGGGAGCGGTACGCCCCCGCGATGAACCCGTTGCGCTCTTTGTGGGTATGGGTCCACGTTGCAGCGATGGTCAGCTCCACGAACCGGGAGATCACCGTGGCTATGGCGGCGCCCTCGGATCCCAGCGCCGGGGCCCCGAACTTGCCGAATATGAGCACGTAGTTGCCCACCAGGTTGGTCAGCACCGCCGCCACCCCCGCCGCCATGGGCACCACCGTCTCCCCCTTTTCCCGCAGGGAGCTTGAATAGACCTGCACGAAAGCGAAGAAGGGCAGTCCCACGGACATGATGGAGCAGTACTGCTTGCCGTACTCCAGCGCCGCGGCTATATCCGCGGCGTTCCCCTCTCCCCGCAGGAACAGGGAGATGAGGGGCTCCCGGAACACGTTGAAAAGCGTAACGCCCAGCGCGCTTATCACCGCCGCGATCATCACCTTGAAGCGGAAGGTATAGCGCATGCCCTCGTCGTCGTCCTTGCCGGCGAACTGGGCCCCGAATATGCCCGCGCCGGACACCGCCCCGAATATGCACAGGTTGAACACGAATATGAGCTGGTTGGTGATGGACACGCCGGTCATGGCCTCGGTGCCCACCTGCCCCACCATTATGTTGTCCAGCAGGTTCACAAACTGGGTTATGCCGTTCTGGATGACGATGGGCAGCATAACCGCGATCGTGCGGCGGTAAAAGGCTCTGTCGCCGATGAATTTACGGACCTTTGTCATCTGTTCCCCTTCCTTTCCGCCGCGTCCGTCAGCCATCTTGATATGAGCAGCCAGCCGTCGGTGGGCGTGCGAAGCCGCTCCGGGTGCCACTGGACCCCCAGGATCGGCAGCGTGTCGTGGCGGATCGCCTCTATAACGCCGTCGTCAGCCCACTGCACCGCCCGCAGTCCCGTTCCCGGGACGTCCACGGCCTGATGGTGGGCGCTGTTCACCGTGAACCGCTCGCCGTAGAGACCGCGCAGCATATCGTCCCGTGTGACGACGGGGTGGAGCGCGTCTGTGCCCATCACCCGGCGGTGGTCCGGGATATCCTGAAGCAGCGTGCCGCCGAAGGCCACGTTTAGCACCTGACAGCCCCGGCAAATCCCCAGCACCGGGCGGCCAAGCCCGGCAAAGAGCTTCACTGCCGCGAGCTCCCTCTCGTCCAGCCCGTCGTCTATGCCCGCCGAGCCCGCGTTTTCCTGCCCGTATCTCCGGGGGTTCACGTCTCCGCCGCCGGGAAGGAGAAGGCCGTCGCACTTTTCGGGTCCGTCGAAGCACGGCTGCGCCCCCAGGGCGTTCAGCGCGCTGATGTAGTTTTCAAATCTTGCCGTGGTAAGGAAAATCTTCAGTTTTTCCGCCATATTTCCCTCCGTGGTGTGTCGTCGGAGAATATAACAATACCGCCGCAAGCCGTTAAGCTTGCGGCGGTATGGCAGGGGTTGAAGGGATCGAACCCTCGGCCTACGGTTTTGGAGACCGCCGCTCTACCAGCTGAGCTAAACCCCTACGTCGTCGCGGCGGCGCGTTATTTGCGCTTCCCGCCGCCCCTTTTTCGGCTCAGGCCCGCACGAGCCGGCCCTGGATCCGATAAAAGAACGATTATGACACCGATATCAACGGCGCGGCGCGCCGACCGGTAACATACGTGGTGGACCGTCAGGGACTCGAACCCCGGGCCGACCGGTTATGAGCCGGTTGCTCTACCAACTGAGCTAACGGTCCTTATCCAAGCTTTATACAGGAATTGCCGCCACCAATGTGGCGGCAATCCTTTGGCGCCTCCTGTAGGATTCGAACCTACGACACCGCGGTTAACAGCCGCGTGCTCTACCGATTGAGCTAAGGAGGCATGTCAAAGGGTTTGACTTGCGCCAAACCCTTTGTGTTGGCGTTGACCTATTTTCCCGGTCCGTCTCCAGACAAGTATCGTCGGCACTGGTGAGCTTAACTTCTGTGTTCGGAATGGGAACAGGTGGACCCTCACCGTTAAAAACACCAACTTCGTATTTGGAAACATCCAAATACTACCTTAGTTGATCACCTCTGTCAAGAGGCAAATGGTACACCATCAGGGACTCGAACCCTGGACACCCTGATTAAGAGTCAGGTGCTCTACCAGCTGAGCTAATGGTGCTCAAAAATGGTGACCCGTGGGAGAGTCGAACTCCCGTTTGGGGCGTGAGAGGCCCCCGTCTTGACCACTTGACCAACGGGCCTTGCCACTGCGTCCTGTCTCCTGCACCTTCAAAACTGAACAGAGCTCTCATGAATGTTTCATCACAAGGCCGCCTGCAATATTCTTGTAGGTCAAGCCCTCGGGTGATTAGTATCGATCAGCTGAACGTGTCACCACGCTTACACCTTCGACCTATCAACGACATAGTCTACATCGTCCCTTACTCCTAATGGATGGGAGATCTTATCTTAGGGGGA
>JAEETR010000001.1 GCA_016286595.1 Oscillospiraceae bacterium
GAGGAAGTGGTCGGCACATTCGGCGTCCTGTACAACTACGATACCGAATCGGAGGATTGGGATGAAGAGGGTTCTCCAATCTGGGAGAACGTACGGGCAGACTATGACAAGGTCTCCGGAGGTCACGGTATGCTCGCTGCTTATGCATTCATGATCTTCAACCTCCTGTGCGCCCCCTGCTTCGCCGCCATCGGCGCCATCAAGCGGGAGATGAACAGCCCCAAATGGACCTGGTTCGCCATCGGCTATCAGTGCTGCTTTGCCTGGGTGATCGCCTTCATCGTGTGGCAGCTGGGCCGCCTGTTCGCGGGCGACGTCAGCGCCGTGGGCCTGATATTCGCGCTGGTCATGCTGGGTCTGCTGCTGTGGCAGCTGTTCAAGCCCTACAAGGAATCGCAGAAGCTGACCTTGAAAGCCTGAAAAAGAGGGTGACGATATGACGTGGCTCGTCGAAAACCTTGCAACGGTCATCGTTACGCTGGTGCTTGCCGCGGTCGTGACGCTCATTATCCTGAACATGAGAAGGGATAAGGCGAAGGGCAGATCCTCCTGCGGCGGGAACTGTGCAGGCTGCGCCATGTGCGGCGCCTGCCACCGGCAGAATACGGGAACGGTTCCGCAAAAATAAAAATAAGGAAGCAGCCGCCGGCAGATCCGGCGGCTGCTTCCTTATAAGCGACAATCCCTGATGAACGGCAAGGAAAAAGCGCCGCGCACCCGGAAGGTGCGCGGCGCATTCCGCGGTTTTTTATATCGTCTCGGCGTTGACGAACTGGCTGTTCCACAGCTGGGCGTAGAACCCGCCCTTCTCCAGCAGTTCCTCGTGGCTGCCGGTCTCCACGATGTCGCCGTTCTGCATGACGAGTATCACGTCGGAATTGCGTATGGTGGAAAGACGGTGCGCTATGGTGAAGGAGGTGCGGCCCTCCGTCAGGCGCTCCATGGCCCACTGGACCAGCTGCTCGGTACGGGTATCGACGGAGGACGTGGCCTCATCGAGGATGAGCAGAGGCGCGTCCTCTATCATGGCGCGGGCGATGGTCATCAGCTGGCGCTGACCGGCGGACAGATTGGAGTCGCTGGTCAGGACCGTGTCGTAGCCGTTGGGCAGGGACGAGATGAAGTGGTGCAGGCCCACGCTCTTACACGCCTCCACGACCTTCTCGTCGGGCACGTTCTTCTTTGAGTAGACGATGTTTTCCTTGATGGTGCCCTCGAACAGCCACGTATCCTGAAGGACCATGCAGAACATATCCCGCACGTTCTCCCGGGTAATGTCGCTGGTCTTGACGCCGTCGATGGCTATATAGCCGTCGTCCAGCTCATAGAAGCGCATGAGAAGATTGACGATGGTGGTCTTGCCCGCGCCGGTGGGTCCGACTATGGCCACCTTCTGGCCGGGCTCTATGACGGTGGAGAAGTCCTTTATTATGGTGCGCTCGGGCACGTAGCCGAACTTCACGTGGCTGAACTCCACCCTGCCGGGACCGGGGTCCAGATGGGCGGTCTTGGCGCTCTCGTCAGCCATCTCCTCCTCTGCTAGGAAGGAGAATATGCGCTCGCCGGCCGCTGCAGCGGACTGGAGCTCGGTGGCGGACTGTGCCACCATGCCCATGGGCTGGGTGAACATTCTCACGTACAGCGTGAAGGCGATGATGGTGCCGAAATCGATGATGCCCTTCTTGGCCATGACGGAGCCGAACACGCACACCGCAACGTAGCCCAGGTTGCCCACCAGCATCATGATGGGGAACATTATGCCGCTCATGAACTGGCTCTTCCAGTTGTTCTCGTAAAGCAGCTCGTTGAGCTCGTCGAACTCGTCGAGTGCGTCCTTTTCGCCGTTGTAGGCCTTGATTATCTCGTGGGCGGCGTATATCTCCTCGATATGGCCGTTGAGAAGGCCCAGATAGCGCTGACGGCGGGAGAAATACTTCTGCGACCTTGTGATGATTATCCGCATGGACACGAAGCCGATTATGCTGCACCCGATGGCGATGAACGTCAGGTAGAAGTTGGTGATGAACATCATTACGATGCATCCGGCAAAGGTGAATCCGGCGGTGACCATCTGGGCGAGGGCGTTGTTCATGCTCATGCCCACGGTGTCCACGTCGTTGGTGACGCGGCTGAGCAGGTCGCCGAAGGAGGATGAGTCAAAGCGCCTGAGGGGTATGCGGTTGAGCTTCTTGTCGATGTCGGTGCGCATGCCCTTCATTATGTTCTGGGTAACGGTGGTGAGGGTGAAGGTCTGGATGTAGATCAGCAGGGCGCTACCGATGTACAAAAACGCTATGGAGACGGTGTTTTTCCACACCTCGTCGAGGCGGAAGGTGCCGGTGTCCATGCCCTCGGTGATGAGGTTGGTGATGACCTTGAGCTTATCCGGTCCGAACAGCGTGAACAGGGTGCTGGCGATGGCGGCGGAGAAGGCCACCACGAACCACACGGCGTACTTCCTGCAGTACTTGAATATGGCGATCCAGGTGCCCTTGAAGTCATGGGGCTTTTCCATGGCCCGCATGCCGCGGCCGCCTGCCCGCTGGTTTATGTTGGCGGAGCCAAGCTGATAATCGTTTTTAGCCATTTGCAAGCTCCTCCTCTGACAGCTGAGTATACGCGATCTCCTGATACACGTCACACGTGCGCATCAGTTCGCTGTGGGTGCCCATGCCCACGATCCTGCCCTCGTCGAGGACGATGATCTTGTCGGCGTCCCGTATGGTGCCGATGCGCTGGGCAACGAGTATGGTGGTGACGTCCGCCGTCTCGGCCTTGAGGGCCGCCCGCAGAGTGCGGTCGGTCTTGTAGTCAAGGGCGGAGAAGGTGTCGTCGAATATGTATATCTCGGGCTTCCTGTAAACGGCCCTGGCGATGGAAAGGCGCTGTTTCTGTCCGCCGGAGACGTTGGTGCCGCCCCGGTTTATGTCGGCGTCGTAGCCGTTTTCCATCTTCTCAACGAACTCTGTGGCCTGGGCGATGGCGACGGCCTGCTTTACGGCCTCCTCGCCGCCCTCTTCCCTGCCGTTGTCGCCCAGCGTCACGTTGGAGTTGACTGTGCCGGTGAGCAGTACCGCCCGCTGGGGGGCGTAGCCGATCTTGTTGTGGAGAGCCGTCTGGGTGTAATCCTTCACGTTGCGGCCGTCCACGCTGACGGTGCCCTCGGTGGCGTCGTAGAATCTGAGCAGCAGGTTCACTATCGTGGACTTGCCGGAGCCGGTGGCGCCTATGAAGGCCACGGTCTCGCCCTTCTTTGCGGTGAAGGAGATGTTGTGGATCATATCGTCCTCGGTGCCGGGATAACGGAAGGACACGTCCTCAAAGACTATGCTGCCCTCTTCGCCCTCCACGCCGTCGGTATACTGTCCGTCGTGGATCCTGGGCTCGGTCTCCAGCACCTCGTCGATACGGCCGGCGGAGACGTTGACCCTGGGCACCATGCCGAACAGCTGCTCAAGGCTCATGAAGGACATGACAAAGCGGGAGGCGTAGGTGGAGAACACCACCATCTCGGAGAAGGTGATGAGCTGCTGGTCGGAGGCCTGTCTTGCGATTATGTAGGCGCCCGCACAGTAGATGGCCACCTGCAGCATATTGTTGGTGAAGCGCATGACGGGCCGGGTAACGCCCATGGCGCGCATGGCCTGCAGGGCGTTTCTCGTCAGGCGGGAGTTGGCCACGTCGAACTTCTCCTCCTGATAGCCCTCGGCGTTGTACGCCCTGATGACCCGGATGCCGGTCAGGTTGTCCCTGGTGACGCGGTTGAGGTCGTCCGTCAGGCCCTGCATCCTGCGGAAGCGGGGCTGGGCGTAAAGGATGATGAAAACTATGGAGCACAGCACCAGAATTATGGCGCCGCCGGTGACGGCGGTCCACTGCCACTGCTTTCCGGCGATCTTGCTCAGCGCCCATATGGCGGTCAGCGGGGCGCTGATGAACTGCCGGAGTCCCCGGGCCACGAACATCTGGATCTGAGTGACGTCGTTGGTGGAACGGGTGATGAGAGACGCGGTGGAAAAATTGTCGATCTCCTCCATGGAGAACTCCTGGACCCGCTGGAATATCTCCCGGCGGATGCGGCGGGAATACTGCGCCGCCAGTTTCGCGGAGACGTAACCGGAGATTATCAGCACCGCCAGACTGCCCAGGGCGCACAGCAGCATCTTGCCGCCGGCGCTCCAGATGTCCACCATCTCGCTGCCCTGGGTACGGACCAGCGTGGTGATAGTGGACATGTAGGCGGGGATCTCCATGTCGAACCAGACCTGGCCGCCCACCAGCAGTACGCTGATGAGGAACAGACCCCAGTCCTCCGCCCGCATGTGTTTAATTGCCTTTATCAAAATTCAATCCTCCTGATCGATTATTTACCTTCTTATCGCGGCCTTACGCTCTGTTCTCCAAGACGCTTCTGGCCTTCTCGGACAGCTTTTCAAGGCCGCTCTCCAGCGCGGACAGTTCCTCCGGGCTCAGCCCGTCGGTAACCGTGTCGTTCCAGCGGGAGAGCACTTCCCTCACCGTTTCCGACACCTTCAGCGCCTTCTCGGTGGGATATACCTGGGTGACGCGCCTGTCGCTGCTGCAGATCCGGCGCTCCACGAAGCCGTTCTCCTCCAGCGAGAGGAGCTGACGGGCGACGCTGGATTTGTTGGCGTTCACGGCTTTTGACAGCGCCTCCTGGGATATGCCGGGATTGCGGCATATCACGCCGATATACCGGTGCTGGCTGCCGACGATGCCGGTACCCTCCAGCGCGGCGGAAACGTACTGCCTGCCGAAATAGTTTATGGTGTGGATGTACTTTGTCAGTTCAGTTGACATTTTTCTCCTTTCCTGCCCGAAAATCGTTGCAGCTTTAACGGTTGCGTATGCAACTATTATACTCCGGTGACGGGATATGTCAATATAAATAATTTGGTGATCATGCACAATAATATTTGAGGCGCCCGGTCTTTTCCCGGCGAAGGGTCGGGGCGGCGTCCATTCGCCACTTGACCGGGCACAGCGTAAATGCTATTATTGTATCACCTAAACTGTGAGCGAGGTCTTCCCTATGGCTACACTTCGAGAATCCTTCGAGGCGAACTACATCGCCCTTCAGGTCCCCGCCGACAACAAAAAGGGCTACAAGATAGACTACGTCTACTACGGTCCCTGGTATCACTGGCGGCTCACCGACAGAGAGCGGGCCCTGTACAAATTCCAGATGGGCTCCGCCCTTCTGCTGTGCGCCCTCATCTATCTGTTCACGGGCATCCAGTACTGCACGGTGAACTACAATATCTTCGTGGTGGTGCCCTCCATGGCGTCGCTGGCGGCGTTCCTGTTCGAGATACTTGGCGTGATCCAGTTCCTTCTGGTGAAGGAGCGGACTACCAAGATAAACTTTGAGGACGTGAACATGAAGCTGCGGGCGGCCACCGTCTTCCACGTGTGCTTTATGGGTGCCACGGTGCTGTGCTGCATCGGCGTGATGATCTTCACCGGTTTTTCCGGGCTGTCCTTTGCCGTTACCCTGGGCTACGCCGTGTGCGCCGCGCTGTCCGCCTACATCTACATCCGCTACCGCTCCATCGAGTTCTACACCGAGAAGAACACGGACGTCAAGGGCATCCTCAACGGCGTGCTGGCCGGCGATCTGGAGCAGTCCAAGGCCTTCGAGCAGAAGCTCAAGGAGATGGAGGCTCGGGAGGACGCGGAAAAGGAGGCCAAAAAGAAGCGCCGCCGCAAACAGCTGCAGAAGGTCAGCGGCATGTTCTCCGACGCCAAGTTCACCTCCGCCGACGGCAGCGGCAGAAAAAAGAAGAAATAAAAAAACGCAGTAAAAAAACCCTCCGGTCATTCCGGAGGGTTTTCGTTTTCCTGCGTATCCCCGCCGTTTTCAGGCGGGCTCGTCCGTTCCGTATTGCGCGTGAAGGTTATGAAGTCCTCCGCCAGCACTATCATGGTCCCGCAGACGTAGAGTTTCACGGCCACCGGGTGGCTGTCGGCCAGCGTGACGCCCAGGAACACGAGGGCCATGGCGATAAAGGCGGCGGTCAGTACGCTTCTGCCCCGCCGGTAAGTGAAGCCCGCCTCGTAATAGAAGGCCATGGTGGCGGCGGCGAAGGCAAAGCACTCGTAGCAGTAACTCGTCAGCACGGAGCTGGTGGCCCTCGTGCGGTACGTCACGGCCAGCCAGAAACAGAAGAAGAGTTCCGGCACTATGACGGCGAAATAACGCCCGCCCGCCTTTGGGCCGGACAGGGCGGAGTATATCACGCACGCTCCCGTCAGCGCCGCCGTGGCGGCGAACACTTTCCTTACCAGGTCCGCGGTACGGGGATAACCCTCGATATAGCTCAGCACAGCCGACGCCAGCATTACGGCACCGGCCGCCGCGGTGATTAGCGAAACGGCCCTGTCGCGCTCAAAGGCGTCCTCGCCGACTTCACTTCGGCGGAAAAGGAGATATCCCCCCAGCAGCGCTCCCGCCGCTGCGAGAACAGACAGCACAGCCAGCAGTATGGCCGGAACGCTGCCAGGTACGGGCAGACCCGTGGCCTCCTCAAAACCGGCGGCGAGCTGCCGACTCCTCAGCAGAGCGCCCAGGGAACCAAGTCCCAGCGCGCACCACAGCATTATATATTTCTTACGCATAATGTCGCTTCCTCTTGCATAGATTTGCTGTGTATCATTGTACACCAGCTGCGCTGTGCAAGTCAATCCGGGAGGTGCCAGTGAGACCCCTACGCCTTATAGCCGCTTCTTCGCTGCTGACCGCCGCCGTTACTGCGGCAGCCAGAATAACGGGACTGTGTTTCCCCCTGCCCCGGGGGGGGCCCGCGCCGGCAGTCGGCGGCACGCCGTCCGCACAGCCGGAAGAAACGTCAGTCCCGCCGGAGGCGGGACGGGACGGCGACACAATCCTGCGCTTTTACGACGGCAAAGCCGTCCGGGATATCACTATGGAGGATTATCTCGCGGGGGCGGTGGCGGCGGAGATGCCCGCGCTTTTCGAGCCGGAGGCGCTGAAGGCCCAGGCCGTGGCTGCCCGTACATACATATTATACCGCATGGCAGTCGGTCCTTCCCCCCTCCATCCCGGCGCCGACGTGTGCGGCGACGGGGCGTGCTGCATGGCGTACATGGACGAAACGGCTCTGCGGGAGCGGTGGGCCGACGACTATGAGGATAACCTTGCCCGCATCCGAAACGCCGTCACCGCCACCGACGGGGAATATCTGTCCTACGACGGCGAGGCGGCGCTGGCCGTGTTCCACTCCTCCTCTGGCGGGCGGACGGAGGACAGCGGAAACGTGTGGGGCGAAGCCCTGCCCTACCTCGTCAGCGTCGCCAGCCCGGAGGAGGAGGCGGACGTGCCAAATTACGAGTCGACGGCGGTCGTGAGCGCGGAGGAGTTCCGATCCGTCATAACGGAGCGGTATCCCGGCGCCGACCTTTCCGGTCCTGCCGAGGGCTGGATCGGTCCAACGGTGCTGACGGAGGGCGGGCGCGTCGGTACCGTCACCGTCGGCGGCGTTGAGATACCCGGCACCGCGCTTCGGGACATGTTCGCCCTGCGCAGTGCTGACGTGAAGATAGCCGCGGAGGGTAACAACTTCACTCTCACCTGCACCGGCTACGGCCACGGGGTGGGCATGAGCCAGTACGGGGCCAACGTGATGGCCAGGTCCGGCAGCGGATATGAGGACATCCTGGCCTGGTACTACCCCGGCACGGTGCTGGAGAGAAAATAAAACCCGGAGGAGACTATTTCTCCTCCGGGTTCAATACTATTCGTAATGGCCGCAGCTCCGCCGCGGCTATTACACATTCAGGCGAGCTGTGCGAGCCCTCACGCCGACCAACCGAGGCACAGCCGAGGGCGATGGAGCGTGAGTATCTCAAAAGAAGAGGCCGGCAAAGCCGGCCTCTTCTTTTGAAGTTTGATTACTCGTACAGAGCCTTCAGCTTCAGCAGGTGCTGATAGCGCTCCTTGGCGTTCTCCTCGTTGCGGGCAAACAGGACGTTCGCTCTGTCGGGGAACTCGGTGATCAGGCGGGCATAGCGGGCTTCGTTCTTGAGGAAGTCCTGATAGCCCTCCTTGGGCTCCTTGGAGTCGAGAGTGAAGGGCTTGTCGGCGGCGGGGTTGAACCGGAACAGGTTCCAGTAACCGCACTCGACGGCCTTCTTCATCTCGGTCTGGCAGTTCATCATGCCGCCCTTGATGGAGTGCATCTCGCAGGGGGCGTAGCCGATGATCAGGGACGGACCCTTGTAAGCCTCGGCCTCCTTGATGGCGCGGAGGGTCTGGGCCATGTTGGAGCCCATGGCCACCTGTGCCACGTAGACGTAGCCGTAGCTCATGGCTATCTCGGCAAGGCTCTTGGACTTGATCTCCTTACCGGCCGCGGCGAACTGAGCCACCTGGCCGATGTTGGAGGCCTTGGAGGCCTGGCCGCCGGTGTTGGAGTAAACCTCGGTGTTGAACACGAACACGTTCACGTCCTCACCGGAGGCAAGCACGTGGTCGAGGCCGCCGAAGCCTATATCGTAGGCCCAGCCGTCGCCGCCGAATATCCACACGCTCTTCTTGTTCAGGTAATCGCGCTTGGCGAGGATCTCTCTGGCCAGGGTGCAGGCGGGGCACTTGCAGCCTTCCACGATGCCCTCTTCCAGAGCCTTGGCGAACTTGTCGGCAGCGGCGCCGTTCTTGTCGCCGTCCTCATAGGTGTCGAGCCACTCGTTGGCGGCCTCCACTATGGCCTTGTCGCAGTACTCGATGGCGATGAGCTCGCGGGTCTTGGCGGCCAGGTCGTCGCGCAGCTTCTTCTGGCCGAGGTAGATGCCGAAGCCGTGCTCGGCGTTATCCTCGAACAGGGAGTTGGCCCAGGCGGGACCCTTGCCGTTCTCGTCCACGCAGTAGGGGGAGGTAGCGGCGGGGCCGCCCCAGATGGAGGAACAGCCGGTGGCGTTGGAAACTATCATATGATCGCCGTAGAGCTGGGTCACGAGACGGGCGTAGCTGGTCTCGGCACAGCCGGCGCAGGAACCGGAGAACTCAAGATAGGGCTTGAGGTACTGGCTCTTGACCACGTTGTCGGTACCGGCCACGTCGTCCTTGACGGTGACGTTCTTGACCATGTAGTCGAACACGGGCTGCTCGGCGAGCTGGCTCTCCTGGGTGGTGACGGTAAGACTCTTGGTGGGGCACACGGTGATGCACACGCCGCAGCCCATGCAGTCCATGGGGGACAGGGCCAGAGCGTAGGTGTACTTGCCCTTGGACAGCTTGTGGGGCGCGCTCTTGGTGTTGGCGGGAGCGGCGGCCAGCTCAGCCTCGGTCAGGGCATAGGGACGGATGGTGGCGTGGGGGCACACGTAAGCGCACTGGTTGCACTGGGCGCAGGTGCTGGGCTCCCACACGGGCATCAGGGTGGCGACGCCGCGCTTCTCGTAGGCGGAAGCGCCCTGCTGGAAGGTGCCGTCCGCGTAATCGACGAAGGCGGACACGGGCAGGGAATCGCCGTCCATACGGTCCACGGGATCGAGGATGCTCTTGACCATCTTGACGGTCTTGGCGGGACCCTCGAGGGTGTCGGCCTTGGCCTCGTCAACGGCGTTGGCCCAGTCGGCGGGCACGTCGATCTTCACGAAGGCGGTGGCGCCGGCGTCGATGGCGTTCCAGTTGGCCTCGACCACGTCGCGGCCCTTCTTCAGGTAGGAGTGCTCGGCAGCGTCCTTCATGTACTTCAGGGCGTCCTCCTGGGGCAGGACGCCGGCCAGGGTGAAGAACGCGGACTGAAGGATGGTGTTGGTGCGCTTGCCCATACCCACCTTCTGAGCTATATCGATAGCGTTGATGGTGTACAGCTGGATGTTGTTGCGGACGATGTAGCGCTTGGCGTCAGCGTCCAGATGATGGCTCAGCTCGTCGAGATCCCAGGTGCAGTTGATCATGAACACGCCGCCGGGCTTGACGTCCTGCACCATCTTGAAGCCCTTGGTGACATAGGACGGGTTGTGGCAGGCCACGAAGTCGGCCTTGTTGATGTAGTACGGGCTCTTGATGGGCTTGTCACCGAAGCGCAGATGGCTGATGGTGACGCCGCCGGTCTTCTTGGAGTCATACTGGAAGTAGGACTGGATGTACTTGTCGGTGTGGTCGCCGATGATCTTGGTGGAGTTCTTGTTGGCGCCCACGGTACCGTCGCCGCCGATACCCCAGAACTTGCACTCGATGGTGCCCTCTGCGGCGGTGTTGGGGGTCTCCTCTCTGCTCTTCTCGGGCAGGGACAGGCCGGTAACGTCATCGACTATGCCGATGGTGAACTGGGCCTTGGGAGCGTCCTTCTTCAGCTCCTCGTACACGGCGAACACGGAGGCGGGAGGAGTATCCTTGCTGCCCAGACCGTAGCGGCCGCCGGTGATGACGGCCTGACGGCCGACGGTGGCCAGAGCGGTCACGACGTCCATGTACAGAGGCTCGCCCAGGGAGCCGGGCTCCTTGGTGCGGTCCAGAACGGCGATCTTCTTGACGGTGGCGGGGATGGCGGCAGCCAGCTTCTCGGCGCAGAAGGGACGATACAGACGCACCTTCACCAGGCCGACCTTCTCGCCGGCGGCGTTGAGGTAGTCGATGACCTCCTCGGCCACGGCGCAGATGGAGCCCAGGGCGACGATGACGCGGGCGTCGGCAGGCGCGCCGTAGTAGTTGAACAGCTGATAGTCGGTGCCGAGCTTGTCGTTGATCTTGCCCATGTACTCCTCGACTATGCCGGGGATCTGCTCGTAGTACTTGTTGGCAGCCTCACGATGCTGGAAGAAGATATCTCCGTTCTCGTGGGAGCCGCGCATCACGGGATGCTCGGGGTTCAGGGCACGCTGACGGAAAGCCTCGACGGCGTCCATGTCGACCATGTCCTTCAGGTCCTCGTAATCCCACAGGGCGATCTTCTGGATCTCGTGGGAGGTGCGGAAACCGTCAAAGAAATTCAGGAAGGGGACGCGGCGCTCGATGGTGGCCCGCTGGGCCCAGGGGGTCAGGTCCCTGACCTCCTGGATATTGGTCTAGGCCAGCATGGCAAAGCCGGTCTGGCGGCAGGCGTAAACGTCGCTGTGGTCGCCGAAAATGCTCAGCGCGTGGGAGGCAAGGGCGCGGGCGGACACGTGGAACACGCCCGGCAGCAGCTCGCCGGCGATCTTGTACAGGTTGGGGATCATCAGCAGCAGGCCCTGAGAGGCGGTGAAGGTGCTGGTCAGCGCGCCGGTCAGCAGAGAGCCGTGTACAGCGCCGGCGGCGCCGCCCTCCGACTGCATCTCCAGAACCTTGACGGTCTGTCC
>JAEETR010000030.1 GCA_016286595.1 Oscillospiraceae bacterium
GCGCTTATCTCGGCGGCGGTACCTCCGAGCCTGCCGCCGAGAAGATATACGGCGAGTACGGTTCCGGCCGCCAGGACGCAGCTTACAGCCCATCCGACCGCGGCTTTTTTCAGATATCTTCCGGATATAACGGGCGGCAGGAGAAGCGCAGTGACTGAAACGGCAAGCAGCGCGGCCTCACACCTGGCCGCTATGATAACGTACGTTCCCGCGGCGGCCGCGGGTACGGTCACAAGAGCGTCCCGTCCGGGCCGCAGCGCCGTATACGCCGCCAGCGCCGGGATAGCGACGGCCATGAATGCCCCCAGGGTCACGGTGTTGCCCAAAGTGCCCAGATACGAGCCGGAGTAGGAGACGCCGCCGCCGAAATAGTTGTGACCGTCGGGATACAGCCCCAGCGGATTCAGACCGCGAAGCTGCAGAACGGCGATGAACGACGTTATGAGTACGCTGGCGGAGAGCGCGTACACAACCGCCTTTTTCGGTCTCGTTCCGGCGGATACGAGGATAAAACACAGAACGTACAGAGCCGTAGTCACGAGACCGTCACGGCGGGTGCCGCCCAGCCACACAACGCTGCCGTAATCCGAAAGCAGCGCCGACAGCGCCGTGAACGCCAGATACGCCAGCGCCGCCACAGTCGCGGGGCGCTTCAATACGGACAGGTCCGGTTTGGTGCCCAGCAGCGCGGACGCGGCGCCGTTGACAGCGGACGCCGCGATGAAAAGCAGCGACAGCGAGAGAAATACGGCGTATTTGCAGCCGACGATGTCCAGATAGCCGGAGCCGTCCACGATAAGGGGCAGCGCCGTCACGGCAAGAAGACAGTAGCCGAAACGTATCCACTGTGAGCATTTTCTGCAGATATCGGTGTTCACGGCAGCCGTCTCCTTCCCGTATAATTCTGTTTTGATTATATGGCCGCGGCGGGAAGCGTGTCAACTCCCGGGGAGGGGGATCGGGCACAATCCTTTATATTCATCTATTGACATAACGGACCTGGAAAAATATAATAGATAACACGATAAGAGCTTCATCCTCTTAAGTACGCAAGATGGAGGGATAAAATTATGAGCAATGTAGATCGCGGAAGTTCCTCCCGCAGGAAATCCGGATTTGACGTATTTTACGTCAGCGTAATATGCATACTTGTGCTCCTTCTGGTGCTCGTGGTTACGATGATAATCATGTTCTTCAAGGTCGCCAGCCTGAACAAGTCCGTGAAGATGCTGGATGGTGAGCTTACCACCGTGGCCTCCGAGCTGCACCGGGAGATAGACGCCGTGGCCACCAGGGATACCGAGCCTTACAGCGGCGGCACAGCCGCCGCACCGGACAGCAGCCCCTCCGGCACCGCCGCGCCTGACAATTCCGGTACCGGTACTTCCGCCGGCACGGGTACGGCCGCGACGACCCCCGACAATTCCGGCACCGCCGCCCCTGACAATACGGGCACCGGCACTTCCACCGGCACTACCACACCGCCCGACACCACAACGCCCACCACGCCCACTCCCGCGCAGAACAACAGCTGGCTCGACCTTTCCGGCCACAGCGAACTTACCGTAAAGCCCACCACGCTGTTCTCCGCCTATAAGACCATGTACGTAAAATCCAGCAACGGCGTTTATCTGCGCTCCGGCCCGGGCACCAATTATAACAAGATCGTCACCGTGCCCAACGCCTCCAGCGTCAGCGCCGCCGCCTCCGAAGGCGACTGGACCTTCGTCAAGTACGGCAGCAACCGCTTCGGCTGGATCAAGACCGAGTTCCTGTCCAACAACAGACCTGCCGCGGGAGGCACTTCCACCGGCACGGGCAGCGGAACCGGGACCGGTTCGGGTAACGGCACCGGCACCGGCGGTGAGGCCACGTCCGGCAACCTCAATCCGTAAAGAAGATTTACATAGTCCGGCGGCGTCACTGCCGCCGGACTTTTTTCAATGATAGTATCGGAGATGACCGCATGAATGACGCCCCCTCGTCCCATTCCTGTACGCAGCTGCCGGAGGGATACGGCGAGATCCTGAACGTGAATCTGCAAAAGGACAAAAAGACCGCTGTGTATATCAACGGCGCGGCGGCCGTGATAATGATCGTGATGGCAGCCGCGGCACATTTCATCGTGGCGCCCGTTACCGTGCTGCTGGATTTTGACGCCGAGATAAAGCTGTTCATGGCCCGTATGATAGCGATCATGGCGGGCTATGCCGTGTATATCGTCCTGCATGAACTGACCCACGGCGCTGTGATGAAGTTTTACGGCGCCAGAAAAGTCCGCTTCGGCATGACGTCGCTGTACGCATACGCAGGCTCCGAGGCCGATTATTTCGACAGACACGCCTATATCCGCATAGCCCTTGCCCCGCTCGTTTTATGGGGCGTGATCTTTGCGGTGCTGTGCGCCGTGGTGCCGGTCGGGTGGTTCTGGGTGGTATATTTCTGGCAGATCGGCAACGTGGCGGGCGCCGCGGGAGATCTTTACGTCACCTTCAGATTTTTCAGACTGCCCTCCGATATCCTCGTAAAGGACACCGGGATCGAGATGTTTGTTTACTCCCGGCAAAAGTGAAAAAAGGAATGATCAGCACAAAAAAACGCCGCACAGGATCGTGCGGCGTTTTTCTATTGTGCGGCTATGTTCTTTTTTATCTGACTTATGGCGTTCTTTTCAAGGCGGGAGACCTGAGCCTGGCTGATCCCCACCTCCTCGGCCACCTGCATCTGCGTTTTTCCGTCGTAATAGCGCATGGAAAGTATGTGCTTTTCCCGTTCGCCCAGACGGCTGACGGCCTCCTCAAGGGCTATCTGTTCAAGCCAGCTCTCGTCGGTATTTTTCGTATCTCCGATCTGATCCATGCCGCATACGGTATCCCCGCCGTCTGTATATACCGGCTCGTAGAGCGAAACCGGGTCGCTGATGGCGTCCATTGCCATGACCACGTCCGTCCGCGGGATCGTCAGCGCCGCGGCAATCTCGTCTACGGTGGGCTCCCTCTGACTGTCTGCCATGAGCCGCTCCCGCGTCTGCAGCACCTTATATGCCGTGTCGCGAAGACTGCGTGATACACGCAGGGGACTGTTGTCCCGTATATATCGTCGTATCTCGCCGATTATCATGGGTACGCCGTAGGTGCTGAAGCGTACGTCCATGGAAAGATCGAAGTGGTCTATAGCTTTCATAAGACCGATACAGCCCACTTGAAAAAGATCGTCGGCACTGTCGCCCTTGCCGCCGAATTTCTGTATCACGGACAGAACGAGCCGCAGATTGCCCCGGATGAGCCGGTCACGGGCGGCGCTGTCGCCGGACCGGGCCTGCCTGAGCAGCTCCATGGTCTCCTCGTTTTTCAGCACCGGAAGCTTCGCCGTATTTACCCCGCATATCTCGACCTTGCCCAGCATACACATGCCTCCCCGCGTTCTCCATTTATCCCGGAAGAGTTATGGATTAAGTATTTCCAGGGGCGGGGGATTTAATACGGCGGCAAATTACCGGGAAAAATGTGGCGGGAAACCTTGCATAATAAATCGCGCAGTGATAAAATTACTTTTACCGTTTATACCGACATCGCTTCAAAGGAGTAAAGGATATGGAAAAGAAAAACATAGACTGGGCAAGCCTGGGCTTCGGCTACGTGCAGACCGACAAGCGCTATGTCTCGTATTTCAAGGACGGCGCCTGGGACAACGGCGCTCTGATAGACGATCCCAACATTGTCATGAACGAGTGCGCCTGCGTCCTGCAGTACGCCCAGACCTGCTTTGAGGGTCTCAAGGCCTACACCACCGAGGACGGCAGCATCGTCACCTTCCGCCCCGACCTGAACGCCGAGCGTATGGAGAGCTCCGCCAAGCGGCTGAGCATGCCCGTTTTCCCCAAAGACCGGTTCATCGACGCTGTCAAGCAGGTCGTCGCCGCCAACGCCGCGTGGGTGCCGCCCTACGGTTCCGGCGCTACGCTGTATCTGCGCCCCTACATGTTCGGCTATAACCCGGTCATCGGCGTCAAACCCGCCACCGAGTACCAGTTCAGGATACTGACCACCCCCGTGGGTCCCTATTTCAAGGGCGGCGCCAAGCCCATCACCATCCGCGTGTCTGATTACGACCGTGCAGCACCCCGTGGTACCGGCAACGTGAAGGCAGGCCTGAACTACGCCATGAGTCTTTACGCCATAGTCGACGCCCATGAGCAGGGCTTTGACGAGAATATATACCTCGATCCCGGTACCCGTACCTATATCGAGGAGACCGGCGGCGCGAACATAATCTTCATCACCAAGGACAACAAGATGGTCACCCCCAAGAGTGACAGCATCCTGCCGTCCATAACCCGCCGTTCTCTGATGTACGTGGCGGAGAAGTACCTCGGCATGCAGGTAGAGGAGCGTCCTATCGCTCTTGAGGAGATCGGCGACTTCGTGGAGGCCGGTCTGTGCGGTACCGCCGCCGTCATCTCTCCCGTGAAGAAGATCGTGGATCACGGCAAGGATATCCCCTTCGTCAACTGCCAGGAGGAGATGGGCCCCACCATCAAGAAACTGTACGACACCCTCACCGGCATCCAGATGGGCCGCATAGAAGCTCCCGAGGGCTGGATAGTCAAGGTCATGTGATCGCGCATAATTAAGCCCAAAATGCCGCGTACGTCTTTGTACGCGGCGTTTTTTGACAATGATACCTTGAAGTGATATATAATAACAGACAATCTTACGAAAACAAGGGGAGGAGAATATGGAAACTATCTGCGGAGCCGACTGCACCAGCTGCGCCTTTAAGAGTAAATGCAAAGGCTGTATTGCCACCTGCGGCTCGCCCTTCGGCGGACGGTGCGTAGCGGCGGAATACATAAAGGCCGGCGGCAGGGAAGGATATGCGCGGTTCAAAAAGAGCCTTCTTGAGGAAGTCAACGCCGTTCTCGCCAGCGCCGACATCCCGCCAGCGCTGGCGCTTTACGAGCTGCCGGGCTTCTTTGTCAATCTGGAGTACACGACGCCGGGCGGCGAAAAAGTTAAACTGCTGAACGATAGAAACGTCTATCTTGGCGCGCAGATAGACAATACGGATATAGAGACCTGTTTCGGCGTCGTGGCCGACACGGGGTTCATACTCGTGTGCAGTTACGGTGAAGGCGGGTCGGACCCGGAACTGCTGATTTATAAGAAAAGGTAAAAAAGACGCAGATTTTCCGGCGGTGTACCGCGTTCCCGTTATACGCGGGAAGCGCTGTGCCGCCGCAGTTGATGAGGGGAGAAGAATATGCTGATAGGTATAATCGGAGAGAACTGTACCGGGAAATCCACCCTGGCAGAGCGCATCAAAGACAAGCTTGGGGCGGAGATCATCACCGGAAAGGACTATCTGCGCATGGCGAAAAGCGAGAGCGAGGCTGTGTCGCTGTTCAGAAAGAAGCTTGCGGAGGCGGTATGCGGGGATGACGTTATATACGTCATCTCCGAGCAGGAACAGACGGGATTTCTTCCCGACGGCGCGGTCAGGATACTCGTCACCGCCGATATCGACACGATAAAGGAGCGGTTCCGGGCGAGGATGCACGGCAATCTTCCGGCCCCGGTGGCACAGATGCTGGAGCGCAGGCACGGCATATTCGACGGTGGACAGTATGATTACCGGTATGACGGCGTCAACGGGGACCCTGACGCTGTGTGCGAGGAACTGAAGAAAAGATGAAAAATGACGATAAGACGCTTATAGAATTCTGGGACAGGGCTTTTGCCATGTCCGATGAGGATATGGCCGAGGCCCGGGAACAGGGGCCGGAGATATGGCGGGAGATGGCGCCTTCCGAAAAACTGTTCAGCGCCGCCGCCTCTCTCGGCTGCTGCCGGAGGGTGCTTGACTACGGCAGCGGCAGCGGCTGGGCATCAATCGCCGCGGCGAAGAGCGGCTGCAGTGACGTGACGGCCGCGGACGCGGCGGCAGGCGCCGTAAAAGCCGCCGGGTTTTTCGCCGAGGCGTGCGGCGTCGCGGAAAAGATAAAAACGGTCTGCGTCACGCCAGGCTGGCTCGCGTCCGTCCCCGATCACACGTACGACGGGTTTATATGCTCTAACGTGCTGGACGTGGTGATGCCGGAGACCGCCGGGGAGATACTGCGTCAGACGGCACGAATCGTCACGCCTGACGCCTCCGTGATAGTCGGCCTGAACTATTGGCTGTCCCCGGAGCGGGCGGCACAGAGAGATATGGAACTTACGGAGGACGGCAGGCTGTACGTGGACGGCGTTCTGCGCCTTGTATCCCGCACAGACGACGAGTGGGAGGAGATATTCTCCCCGTATTTCACCGTGGAACAGCTGGAGCATTTCGCGTGGCCCGGAGAGACGGAGGAGACGAGACGACTGTTTTATCTGAAGGTGAGGAGCGGACAATGAAAGCCGTGCTGTACGTTCACGGAAAAGGGGGCAGCGCCGCGGAGCGCGATCACTATATGCCTCTTTTCCCCGAGTGCGACGTGACAGGTCTGGACTACAAGACCTTCACGCCCTGGGAGACGGGGGAGGAGATCGCTGCCGCCGTGAGGGCGCTGAGGACACGTTACGACGCCGTGATCCTGATAGCAAACAGCATCGGAGCGTATTTTGCGCTGTGTTCCGGCGCCGGAGATATGATAGAAAAAGCGTACTTCATATCTCCCGTGACCGATATGGAGAGGATGATCCTCGGCATGATGGCCAGGGAGGGGATCACGGAGGAGGAACTTGCCCGGCGCGGCGTCATCGTTACCGGAACGGGAGACGAACTGTCCGCCGGATACCTATCATGGGTCCGCTCCCACCCCGTAAAATGGACCGTCCCGACGGCGATACTGTACGGCGGGAAGGACGAGCTCGTGCCCCGCGAGGCGATAACGGCGTTTGCCGGGCGTCACGGCGCGACCGTCACCGTCATGGAGGGCGCAGAGCACTGGTTCCACACCCCGGAGCAGATGCGTTTTCTGGATGACTGGATCCGGAACGTCTGAAAGCGGTGGAAATTCGCCGATACAGATTTGACGAAAAGAAAAATCCCCGCGGGAATAACCCGCGGGGATTTCTTATTGGTTTTTTATCACTTGTCGGCCTTTTTGCGGTTGAGCATCAGGTTGGTGACGATACCGAGAATCAGAGCGCAGGCCACAGTGCGCAGTTCAACTTTGCCAAACGAGACGGTCATGCCGCCCACGCCGGCCACCAGAATGATACTGGTTACGAACAGGTTGCGGCTGTCGTTCAAGTCGACTCCCTGCAGCATTTTCAGACCGGAGACGGAGATGAAACCATAGAGCGCGAAGCACACGCCGCCCATGACACAGCCAGGGATGGTTTCAAGGAAGGCCACGAAGGGCCCGATGAAGGAGACAAGGATGCACAGGACAGCAGCGCCCCAGATACTGGCAGTAGAGGCGTTGCGGGTAATGGCCACACAGGCGATGGATTCACCGTAGGTGGTGTTTGCACAGCCGCCGAACAGAGCGCCCACAGCGGAACCGATACCGTCGCCCAGCAGGGTCTTGTCAAGGCCGGGCTCAGTGAGCAGATCCTTGCCCACGATGGTGGACAGGTTCTTGTGATCGGCCAGATGCTCTGCGAAGACCACGAAGCCCACCGGGACATAAGCCACAAACAGGGTCACAAGATAGGAGGCGGTGATATCCTTCAGGCCTGCGGTACCACCAAGCATGAACGTGAAGTCGGGCATGGAGAAT
Organism: Oscillospiraceae bacterium; assembly: GCA_016286595.1. Lineage (GTDB taxonomy): Bacteria > Bacillota > Clostridia > Oscillospirales > Oscillospiraceae > RUG626. The sequence continues at coordinate 7,712 of JAEETR010000030.1, forward strand.
ACGCTGCAGTTCTTAAAGGCATCGTAGTTGATAACCGTGAGAGCGGCGTTGTTGGTGGCGTTGCCTATAAGAGCCAGGATAGAAGCTACGATGTAACCGGCGGCAATGCCGAGAACGAAGGGGATGAGCTTGCCCATTTTTTTGCCGTAAACGGAGCACAGCATGGTGACGCCCAGGGTCACAAGACCGCAGATGAGGCACACATAGACGGAGCCGCCTTCAACGCTGCTGGAGGTGATGGAACCCACGGCACTGCCGGCCAGGGACAGACCAATAATGGCCACGGTGGGACCGATGATGACGGGGGGCATCAGCTTGCTGATCCAGCCGGTGCCGGAGGTCTTTACCACGATGGCGAGGATGACATATACAAGACCGGCCATAACAGCACCGATAATGAGGCCCCAGTAACCCACGGCCATGCTCGCGGCGCCGGCGAAGGCGGAGATCATGGAACCGATAAAGGCGAAGGAACTTCCAAGGAAAACGGGACTCTTGGAGCGGGTGAACAGAAGATAGATGATGCTGCCGCATCCGGCACCGAACAGAGCTGCGGAAGCGTTGAGAGCGGGTGCTTCGCCAAGGATTTTGAATACTTCGCTGTTAACGGTAGCAGGGACCGCGATAGTGGCGGCCATAATGGCCAGCAGCTGCTGCAGCGCAAACAGAATAAGCTGACCGAACTTGGGCTTGTCTTCAATTTTGTAGATAAGTTCCATACTTTTCTCCTTCAATTATTATTTTTCGCCCGGTGAACAGAAAAAGCGCCCTGCCCGCAGGACGGACAAGGCGCACTTGAGTACGTGCCTATGGAACCTACACCTTTTCGACCTCACGGGACCGAGTTAAAGATTTCCTTTTGAGAGGATAACACCGGCATAAGGAGAAGTCAAGGAAAAAATACGAAAAAAGCAGAAAATATATATTTTGTGTCACAATGCACAAAATACACTATCCGTTGTGGCCGATTATCGCAAATCACGCGCAAGGGTCATGCCCGCCGCAAGTATGCCCAGAGCGTCGGAATATATCTCAGGGAACGCGGACAAGGGCAGCGGAGATTCGCCCTGTCCCAGCTCTATGGTAAAACCCGGACGACGATAGCGATATATGAACCAGTCCTTGTATCCGGCAAAGCCGGAGGCGTAGGGCACGTTCTCCACGGCGTAGCCGCTGACGGCGGAGAAGGCGCCGGCGATCTCATACGCCCCGGGCACGTCATAATCCAGATACCGCCAGTATATGACCTCGCCCTGCGTGTGGAGAGAAACTGTCAGCGCAAAATCGTTTTTTATGGTGTAATCGTATACGGCCCTGCTCTCCGGCGCTTCCAGCGCCGCCTCGCCCGTGAAGTCCCGTGGCGCGGGGGAGACGAAGCCCTGAGCGGTTTTTATCCGGCGGGCCTCTTCCCAGCCCGCCGGATACTGCAGGTTGGTGTCGATCCCGACGACGTTTGCCTTCCATCCGTCGGGAAAGGGTATGCCGGGATAGTCGGACGCTATCGCTGCCGCCCCATCGAAGAAATAACCGCTGTCAAGAGCGCCCGTAACAAGATCGACTCCGTCCGGGTTAACCATGGGAATTAAGTGGAGCGCGACGTCCCCGATGAGAGCGGCGGCGTTCTCGCCCCGGATGTTCCCGCCTGTCAGAACGGCTCTGGCGTACTCTTCGAGAAACCTCATCAGGACCGCCGTCGTGATCCACTCGTTGGCGTGATGGGAAGCGTTGTAGAACACCTGCGTCTGACCGCCGCCGATGACGACGGTCGGAATATCCTGCCCCATAACGCTTTTTCCGACGCTGCCGACGCGCAGGAACGGATAACGGGCGGCAAGACCTCTTATACAGTAGTACAGGAGGGCGGAGGTAAAGGACACGTCCGAGGGCACCACGTCAAATCTCATCGGTACGATCATACGGCGGCCCGCCGGTAAATTAAAAGGATCGACGCCGGGATTTGCGCCTATAAGAAGACTCAGGTTGACGCCGTACCGCAGCGCGATCCGGTAGAAGGTGTCACCGGGCATGACGGTATAGACCTCGTAACCGAAGAGCCACGGCTCCAGCGCCCTCCAGGTCAGCGGACCGCATACGCCGTCGTCGGCAAGGCCCGCGCCTGACTGAAATCTCCTCAGCGCGGCCAGCGTGAGGGGACCGAAAATGCCGTCTGGCCGCGACGGATAAAGCCCTCTGCGGCGAAGAGCCAGCTGCAGCATCTCCGTCCAGGGTCCTGCGTCGCCGTAACGTACAGTTTTGTTTTCCATAACCGTCTCCTGAAAGATGAAATAATGGCCGGGACCATAAGTAATCTGTATGAGACGGCGCGCCGTGTTCAGTACAATAATAAAAAATGTAATGAGTGCCATTATCTTCCCATGCCGGACACGAAATAACGGACAGCGTCGGCGGAGGAAACTGCGGCGCAGGCAAATGAGAGATATATTTCTGCCCGCAGGGTCGTTTTTTCGGCGTTGCCGCGGGCATATTATCTCAGCGGCGGCCGCCTCACCGCCGATACGATGGCAGGGAGGGAGAAATAATGGTTTATTCGGCAGTACGTCCCTTTTCCGGAAGGGGCGCCGGATGAAAAGAGGAAAAAGATGTTTTTATAAAAGTATCGCGGCAGCCGCAGCGGTACTGATAACGACGCTGACCGTGGTGATTTCCGCGTGGGCCGCATATCCGGAAAGCCTCGTGCCGGTGGGCAGCGCGGTGGGCATACGGATAAAGACCCGGGGCGTCATTGTGGTCAATACGGAACAGACGTCGGGACAGTCCCCGGCGGAAAAGGCCGGGATAAGACCGGGCGATATTATCGTGAGCGTGGACGGCACCTCGGTAACCTCCGCGTCGGAGCTGACGGATGGCCTTCAGCAGGGCGGAAATGAGCTTGATATAACGGTACTGCGGGACGGGACCGAACAGCGGTTTGCCGTTGCCCCGGAGACAAACGGCGGGAGAAGGACAATAGGCGTCTGGGTGCGGGACTCCATATCCGGCATCGGCACCGTCACCTTCTACGACGCCGAAAACGGCGTGTTCGGAGCACTGGGCCATTGCGTGGACGATACGGATACCGGCGTGCGGGTGCCCGTGGAAGAGGGACGCATCGCGCGGGCGCAGGTGGGCGACGTGGTAAAAGGCAGTCCCGGTTCTCCCGGACAGCTGGGCGGCGTGTTCGACCCCGACGAAGCGATGGGGGAGATCGGCGCCAATACGGAGTTCGGCATATTCGGCACGGCGATATCCATGGAGGGGGAGAGCGTCCCCGTGGCGTCACCCGGAGATATTGTACCGGGCAAGGCGGAGATAATATCTACCGTGGAGGGAGATCGTCCTCAGAGCTTCTCGGTGGAGATAATACGGGTGTACTCCGACGCCCCTGACGGCAGGAGTATGATGCTCAGGGTCACAGACGAAAAGCTGCTGGCGGCCACCGGCGGCATCGTGCAGGGGATGAGCGGCAGCCCGATAATCCAGAACGGAAAGCTCATCGGAGCGGTGACCCACGTGCTTGTGAACGACCCCGCAAAGGGCTACGGCATCTCAATAGACAAAATGCTGGAAGCGGCCGGTTATACCGACGGGCAGGCGGCGTAAAGAAAAGGAGCGGGCGTACTTGCGTACGTCCGCTCCTGCCGTTGCGGAGTTATATTTAAGCCAGATTCAGTCCTCGTCTGAGACTGTGCGTGCTGATGAGATAGAACGCCGCGCCGATGACGACTTCAAAAGCGATCATCAAGCCGACCAGCACCTCGATTTCGGCGGAGGAAGGGGCAAGGGAAGTCAGCTTCGTCGCACACAAAGACGTGACTATGCTTATGCAGATGTAGGAGAGCACTGACCACAGCCCTTTGTGATTTGTGAAGCAGTGGCCGATGGAGATGGCCGCGTAGAAGTGCAGACAGAAGCACAGACCGGCGGTGATGCACAGTGCCAGGAATTCCAGCCCCACAAATATCAGACGGAACGTCCTGAAGCCTGCAGCCCTTATGAGCTCGAGCAGCTGCGTGAAGGTGGGGAGGCCGGCAAAGAGACGGGCCAGCTCCATGTGCGAGAAGTTAACTATGGTGAGTACGATGATGAGTACCACCACGGCGGCCGTGGCAACGAACCATACGAGGGAAACGATGAGCTTGCTCCACATGAGCTGATGGATGTTTACCGGCAGCGTGAGCATGAGATAGCCCTCGTTCTGCAGCAGGTTCTTATAAAACCGGTTTATCATGATGACCACGGTCACAAGACCCGCCGCCGCGACGGCCACAAAGAACAGCACGATAAACAGCGTGAGCATCGCGTTTATTACGGAGTTTTTCGACACGCTTAAGAAGCGGTAGCCGACGTTGGCAACGACGGCAAGAACGGCGAATACGCCAAGAGCGGGCAGCATCGTGCGTCCGGTGGCCTTGAACTCGTGCTTGATGAGTTTTCCTAACATTTGAATACCTCCCTGAACAGGGCGTCCACACTCTTCCCGGAGTCCTGACGGATCTCGTCCACCGACTTGGAGAGGGTGATCCTGCCCTCGTTTATGAACAGCACGTCGTCCAGCACCTTCTCCACGTCGGAGATGAGGTGGGTGGAAATAACGACGGAAGCGCCGGGGTTATAGTTGGCGATGATGGTGTTGAGGATGAAATCCCGGGACGCCGGATCGACGCCGCCTATCGGCTCATCCAGCAGATACAGGGAGGCGCTGCGGCTCATGACCATGATAAGCTGGACCTTCTCCCGCGTGCCCTTGGACATCTGCCTTATCTTCATCGTTGAATCTATGCCCAGACGGCTGAGCATCTCGGCGGCGTTCTCGCTGCTGAAATCGGCGTAGAAATCGCCGTAAAACTCAAGAAGCTGAGCGGAAGTCATCCAGCCCGGCAGGTAATCCCTGTCGGGAAGGTAGGAGACCATGGCCTTCGTGGCCGGTCCGGGCTTCTGCCCGCCTATAAGTATCTGCCCTGACGTGGGGGTAAGCAGCCCGTTGGCGAGTTTTATCAGCGTAGTCTTTCCGCTGCCGTTGGGTCCCAGCAGCCCCACTATGCGGCCCGGCTCTACGACAAGATCCACGCTGTCCAGCGCCGTCTTGCCGCCAAACCGTTTGGTGAGGCTTTTACATTCAAATATTGCCATCTGCACTATCCTCCTTGTTGAATTCCGATAACAGTTCAAGCATTTCGCCGCGGCCAAAGCCCAGCTTTTCCATGGCGTCGAGATACTCCTGAGTCCGCTCCCTTGCAAGTGACATCCGCAGGGAGGAGACGATCTCTTCGTCTTCCGTAACGAAACGGCCCGCGGTCCGCTGGGTATAGACGATTCCCTCCCGTTCCAGCTCAAGCATAGCCCGCTGTACGGTGTTGGGGTTGACGCCCGCGTCCATTGCCATATCCCTTGCGGAGGGTAATCTCTCGCCCGGCGACAGGGCCCCGGAAGCGATGGCCAGCTCAAGCTGATACATTATCTGGGAGTATATGGGAAGATCGTCCCGTATCTGCCAGTCCATAGTACACCTCCTTGCGCAACTGTATTATACGAGTAATACAATAATCCAATTCCGGGCGTTTGTCAAGAGGCTGATCCATTTTTTTATCCTCTTTGGTCTGTCGAAAAATGTCGAATAATAATCCGCGAATTAAGCGGAAATATTCCAATTTCTTCTTGAAAAGTTCACTTATTTGTGGTAGATTATTGACGACGAAAAAAGTGAAAGACAAATCCCGCGCGGCTGTCGGGCTCTTTTCGGTACTGTCGCGGCCTGAAGCTGCGTACCGATGCGTGTTGTGGGTAACAACATTATTTCGGAGGAGAAGAATGGACAGGAAAATAAGGATCATAATTGCTGACGCCA
>JAEETR010000031.1 GCA_016286595.1 Oscillospiraceae bacterium
CATCGGCTACTCCAGCCAGGCCGCCTTCGGTCTTGGCATGGGCGGCGTCATCAACATCGCCCTGGACCCCCTTTTCATGTTCGTAATCCTGCCCGACGGCTATCAGGTCATGGGCGCGGGCATAGCCACCATGCTCTCCAACGTGATCGCCTTCTGTTACTTCCTGGTGACTTATCACAGACTCAAGGGTGAGTCGGTGCTTACGATCCCCCGGAAGATCGAAAAGATACTGCCCTCCTCCCGCCGCTCTCTCTTCTCCGTAGGCGTGCCGGCGGCACTGAGCGTGTTCCTTTTTGACCTGACGAATATCGTTATCAACCGCCTTGCCTCCTCCCACGGCGATATACAGCTGGCGGCCATGGGCATCGTGCTGAAGGTGGAGCGGCTGCCGCTTAACGTGGGCGTGGGCATCTGCATGGGGATGATACCCCTTATCGCCTACAACTACGCCGCCCGGGATTTCAGGCGGATGAAGTCGTTCTTCAACACGGCCCGCGTCGCAGGGCTCATAGTGGCGGCGTGCAGCGTGGTGCTGTACCGGGTGTTCGCACACCAGATAATAAGGGCGTTCATCTCCGACGAAGCCACGGTCGCCTACGGCACCGAGTTTTTGAAGGCGCGGTGCTTCGCCACGCCCTTCATGTTCCTGAGCTTCAACATGGTCAACTTCATGCAGGCGGTGGGACAGGGGCGAACGTCGTTCATCCTGGCCATTATCAGGCAGATCGGTCTGAATATCCCCATCGTGTTCATCATGAACCATTTCTTCGGCATGAGCGGCATCGTGTGGACCCAGGCCACAGCCGACGTGATAAACGTGATAATCTCCTACGTGATCTATTTCCGGATAATAAGGCATATCGAGGATTAGCGCCGAAATAAAAACAAATAGTAATAACTAGGAGTGATATCCTGCTGTTACATAGAAAATTTATCGAAAAAAGGTTTCCGTTTTCCGGAGGTATTTGTATGCGAAATAACGCGCCGTTTTATTTCGATGAAATGAACGGTCATAATTTCGAGCATTTCTGTGCAGAAGTTTTACGCAAAAATGGCTTTGGTAATATAAATATCACACGCGGGAGCAGAGATTATGGCGTTGATATTCTTGCTGAAAAAGACGGTGTATCTTACGCAATCCAGTGCAAACGATACAATGGCAAAGTAGGAAACAAGGCTGTACAAGAAGTCTTTTCTGGAAAGTCTTATTATTCTTGCGACAAAGCAATTGTATTAACTAATAGTTACTTTACTGAACAAGCTATTGATACCGCGAAAAAAACCGGGGTCGTCCTTTGGAATAGAGACGATTTATGTGATATGTATTTTGCATATCAAGATTATAAATCAATGCACTCACGGCAAGGTTCCCGCTCTTCCGATGATAAAAATACTGATTATAGATTTACAACAGCAATTAAGGGTGGTGTTGTGCTTGCTATTGCTTGGATTGTCATAATTATCATTCTTGTTTTCAAATACGCCTGCCAATAACATAGAAGGCGCAAACAAATGATCACACAATCTAAGCAACCCAATATCGCCCGATACTGAACTGTTGCACACGTTAAAAAAAAGCGGACGGCAAAACCGTCCGCTTTTCGATTTCATAATTTCACCACACCAGCTCCGCTATCCTCACCGCGAGGGGCAGGGTAACGATGGAGAACACCGTGGACACGATGACCGTCTCCACCGCGTAGGCGTAATCCCTGTTGTGGAGCTGGGCGTAGACGGCGATGTTGGAGCCGGTGGGACACGCGACCGCGATGAGAAGGGCAAGCTTCATGCTGAAATACTTCTCCGGTACGGCCAGCAGGATGAGTATGGCCGCCGCAGGGATCGCCGCCAGCTTTATAAGCGACACCTTGTAAAGCTGCAGCTTCTTCACCGTATCTTTTACGTTTATCTGCGCCATATATACGCCCACGGTGAACATGGCCAGGGGCGTGTTGAGTCCGGAGACGAAACCCAGCGTCTTCGTCACCAGCTCCGGCAGCTTCACGCCCGTCAGGAACAGGATAAGTCCGATGACGATGGCGATGAAAAAGGGCGCCACCAGCAGTTTTTTGATCGTAAAGCGCTCCCGCTCCCCTTTCAGGAGGGATACGCCGTAGGTCCACTGGAGAAGGTTCAGGAACGCCACGTAGGCAGCGATGTAGAACACCGCCCCGCTGCCGAGACACGACACGATGATGGGCACGCCGAAAAAGCCGGGATTGGAAAAAGCCGCGGCGAACTGGGCTACGGCGTCATTTTTGAAGCACAGCCGGGATATGACTATGGCGATAAACAGCGTCGCCGCCGCCAGCAGCGCGCTGAGGGCAAGGCCCGTCAGCCGCTCCGCCGTCCGCTCCACAAGAAACCCGTTGATGATGACCGCCGGCAGCGACAGATAGATCAGAATGTTGCCCAGAGTCTTGCTGCCCTCGAGAGATATCTTCTTCGCGCGGAACATTATAACGCCGATCCCGGCGAGGATGAGCATGATGACCACCTGCATCAGCACGGTCAGCGCGTTTTCCATACTATCACCTGTCCTTCACTCAAGGTCTGAGGATATAGTCTATCATGGCCCGGGTGTCGCCGTGGAGATACTGATTTACGTCCTCGCCCCGGTCGAGGAGCCAGCTGTCTACGATAAAAAGTTCCGCGCCGGTCTTGAGGGCGCCGATATCCTCCCGCAGGTCGTTGCCTATCATAATGCCCCTTGACGGGTCGGCTCCCACGGCGGCGAACATCTCGTCGTAATACTCTCTCGTCGGCTTGCAGAAGTGGCTGTTCTCGTAGCAGGACACGTAGTCCACGTCATTTTCCGAAAGCCCCACCCAGTGCATCCGCTCTGTCAGCGCGCACAGCGGATAGACGGGATTGGTGGCGATGACTATCCTGTCCGTGACCTGCCTTGCCGCCGCCATCACCTCCCCCACCAGGGGGTTTTCACCGGTGAGGGCCTTGAGTCTGCGATACTCGGGACCTGTATAGTACTCCGCCAGCCGGGCCTCTATCTCACGGGAATTGTCCCTGCCGGTGAACGCCGTAAAGGCGTCCCAGAACCGCTTCTGATTTGTTTCGGCGCCGTCGTTGAAGCGCATGGCCCGCATGCCCTCGCTGAAGGCCTGATGGAACACCTCCTCTTCGTAGCCGAACTCCGGCCCCTTCGTGTACAGAAGGGAGAAGTACGTCTGCAGGAAGCCGTGCATGTCGTCGTAGGGCAGAAGGGTGCCGTCCAGGTCAAAGAGTATGGCAGAATACCGTTTCATAGTGATTATCGCTCCGCATCAAAGTATAAAGACGGGCGCCGAAACCGGCGTCCGTCTTATTGTAGCATACTAATGCGGACAAGGGAAGCGTCTGTTCAGGCCTGGCGGCGGTCGGCGGTCTTTGCCCGGATGGCGGTACCGATGGCCTCCCTCTGGGATCTTACGGCGGAGAGGAAGCCCTTCAAGCTGCCAGCGGCGGTGGAGCCGATGCTGTCCAGCTCGTCGCGCACGTTTTCGTCGCCCTCAAAGAACAGCGCCAGCGCCCCGGGTCCCACGTGGCTGCCGGTGACGGGCTCGTAGCCCACGGTCATTATCTCCCGGGGAGCCTTGCCGGAGCTGCGTATGAGCCGGGAGAGCATGTCGGCGTCCTCCTGACAGTCTGCGTGGACGATGCCGATGCGCTGCTCCGACGGGTTGACCACCAGGGCCGCGTATCTCTCGGCCAGGGCCTCCACGGACTTCTTCCGTCCCCGCACTCTGGCAAAGGCCACTATCTTCGATTCCGTGCTGCCCTTTAGAAGAGGCTTTATGCCCAGCACCGTACCCACCACGGCGGCGATATTTGACAGCCGTCCGCTGCGGCGCAGGAACATCAGATCGTCCACGGTGAACACGTTGCACACGCGGTAACTGTACTCCCGCAGTTTGTCCGCCGCCGCGTCCACGTCCATACCCTGATCCCGGTACTCGGCGGCCTTCAGCGCCACGAAGCCCTCGCCCAGCGCTGCGCCCATGGTGTCCACCGCCCGCACCCGACGGTCGGGATACTTCTCCCGCAGCAGCTCCGCCGCCGCGTGTACGGAATTGAAGGTGCCGCTTATGCCCGAGGCCATGGAAACGTAGAGCACGTCCTCTCCCCGCTTCATACACAGCTCGAACACGTCGGCGCAGACCTGGGGCGTAAGCTGGGAGGTGGTTACGACGACGCCCTCCCGCATGCGGTCGTAAAACGCTTTTCCGTCGAAATTCTCCACGTCATAACAGACGTTCTCCCTGCCGTCTACGTAATAGGGCAGGGCGATGACGTATATATTCTTTTCCGTGACAAGGTTTTTCGGCAGGTTGCCCGCCGTATCGGTTATAACTGCAAAAGGCATATCGTCGCTCCTTTCTACTGTGTCACACGGCCGTCCGGCCGGGAACTGCGCTGAAATCCACCGCCGTCACGGAGCTGTCCTCACCGCTGACTATGCGGCTCATTATCTCCGTCTCCTTCGGCAGGCGATCCTTTATGGATATGGGCCTGCGGGTCTGCGCGTCCATGAAACAGTGCTCGCTGGTGCCCTCGGCGTATGGCGTATCGCCTCCGGCGGGGTAAAACCTGTACTCGTATTTCGCCCGTATCCCGTTGAAATAGACCAGCTTCGCTTCCATCTCCATGATCTCGCCGAAGCGGAAAGGCCTTCTGTAACGGCAGGTCACGTTTATCACCGGCATGAGAACGCCGCACTCCTCCACCCGGCGGTAGTCCACCCCCACGCCGCACATGTATTCCATCCGGACCTCCTCCATGTAACGGACGTAGTTGGAGTTGTGGACGATACCCATCCTGTCGGTCTCATAGTAGTTTATCTGTCTTGCATATCTCTTCGGCTTCACGCGGAACCCTCCTCCCGGCCATACTGTGCTCTATCTCTCCGCCCGACTTCATCCGTCGAGCGAGGTTATCTAATCTTTGAGATTAGTATAGTCTATCTCGTAAACTATGTCAACACCATTTTTTGTGAATTTATCTTGAATTTGAGATTGCCTGTGCTATACTTATCTCATCCTGAGCAGGAGGTGAGATCATGA
>JAEETR010000032.1 GCA_016286595.1 Oscillospiraceae bacterium
CGCCCCGGCAGCGCCAGCTGGTGGCCATGTACTACGTACAGGGCCTGAACATGCCCCGGATCGCGCGGGAGCTGGGGCTGAACGTTTCCACCGTGTCCCGGACCCTGGCCCGGGGCCGGGAGCGGCTCAAGCGCTGTCTCAAATTCGGCGCGAAGGAGCTGCTGGGGGACGATTGAACGAAAAACGCGGAGGAAGGCTCTCTTCCTCCGCGTTTTTTTATTCTCTGAGTCTTCTCTTGCGCTCCAGGTTCAGAGTGCCCTCCTCCATATCGCCGATATACCGCAGGCTTTTGGCGATGCCGGAGGCCACGCAGGTCTCCGCGTCGTCGGCGATGCGGGTGGTGATGCTGGTGGAGCCCTCGATGAGCTTGTCCATGCCCCACAGCAACGCGCCGCCGCCGGTGAGGACGATGCCGTTGCCGGAGATGTCTGCCACCAGCTCCGGGGGCGTCGTCTCCAGTACGGAATGGATCATGTCCAGGATCTGGCGGGAGACCTCGTCGAAGGCCTCTATCATGTCCGCCGTGCTGACGGAAACCGCCTGGGGAAGGCCCGTCATCAGGCTGCGGCCCTTCACCTCCACGCTGGTCTCCTCCGGCTTGGGGAAGACGCAGCCGATGCTCTTTTTTATCTCCTCGGCGGTGGTGTCGCCGATGAGCAGATTGTGCTTGCGGCGGATGTAGCGGATGAGGGCCTCGTTGTAGGCGTTGCCCGCCGTCTTTATGGAGGCGGAGCGCACCACGCCCGAAAGGGACAGCACCGCCACGTCGGTGGTGCCGGCGCCTATGTCCACCACCATCTTGCCGTCGGCGCCGGAGATGTCGATGCCCGCGCCCAGGGCGGCGGCCACCGGCTCCTCCATGAGATAAACCTTTCTTGCCCCGGCCCTTATGCCGCAGTCCAGCACGGCCCGCTCCTCAACCTCGGTGATGCCCGAGGGTACGGATATGAGCAGCCGGGGGCGGATGAGGGAGAAGCTGACGGCCTTTCTTATGAGCTCTCTTATCATGCGCTCCGTCATGTCAAAATCGGATATGACGCCGCCGGACACGGGGTGCAGGGCCACTATGTTCCCCGGGGTGCGCCCCAGCATGCGCTGGGCGGCGGCGCCCACCTTGAGAAGGTAGCCGGTATTCCTGTCCATGGCGACCACGCTGGGCTCCCGGGCTATAACGCCCCGGCCCATGGCAGACACCACCACGTTGGCGGTGCCCAGGTCTATTCCGATATCACGTCCGAAAATCATTTGAAAACCTCCGAAATATGGAAGGTGAAGCGGTCTTTCGTCCCTTTTCCCCGTTCTGACGCCGGAAAAGGGTCATTTTCTTTTTCTGTCCGCCGCCGCTGCCACGACGGCGTCGACGCTTTTCGCCCCGGCGGTCAGCAGCACCCGGGCGCACTCGGTCAGGGTGGCGCCGGTGGTGAAAACGTCGTCCACCAGCAGCACGCGCATGTCCTCGGCACGGCCCTTCAGCGCCCGGTAGGCCCCCAGCACGTTGGCCCGGCGGCGGGAGTCGTCGGATATGAGGGACTGGGGCGGGTTGTCCCGGCGCTTCACAAGAAGCCGCCGGCAGGGTATGCCCGTAAGCTTCGACAGCTCCCGGGCGATGAGCCTGCTCTGGTCGTAGCCCCGGCCGCGCACCCGGCGAAAGCCGGTGGGCACGAAGGTCAGCACCTGTGCCCGGGAAAGCATCTCCTCCGTCAGAGCGCCGGCCATATACCGGGCGTAGACCCGGCTGTGCCATGCCCGTCCCCGGAACTTGAAATTTCTCACGGACGTCACCACCGCTCCCTCGTAACGGAACGCGGCGGCGCCGTGAACGATGAACCGCCCGCCCGGAAGGTCTTTTCCGGTATGGCGGGGCAGGGTCTTTTCGCACCGGGGACACACGTCCTTGTCGGACAGTTCCCCGCAGAAAGCGCATCTTTGCGGGTAAAAAAGGCTCATATTGCCGATAATTCTGCGTTACAGCCTGGCGTTCAGGCCGGAATACCTCTTCTGTCTGCGGTCGTTCTCCACCATGGCCCGGATGTCCTCCGGGTCGCCCACGATTATGGCCAGCTCCCTGGCCCGGGTGACGGCCGTGTAGAGAACGCTGCTTGTCATAAGCGCCGGGGCGGCCCGGAGGGCGGAGAGTATCACTGCCCTGTACTCGCTGCCCTGGCTCTTGTGTACGGTGACGGCGTAGGCCAGCTCCAGGTCCCGCAGCAGCTCGAAGGAGTAGGCGCACACCCGCCCGTCGAAGCTTATCTGCAGGAGCCCGGCCCGCTTGTCTATATCCTGAATATAGCCCACGTCGCCGTTGAATATACCGATACCGGCCTCGTCCATCCGCCGCTCCCCGGTATCGGGGTCGGTTTTGTAGCGAAACCAGGCTATCTCGTAGTTGTTGCGGGTCTGCATGACCCGGTCCCCCACCCGGAACACCGCGGAGCCGAAAACGTACTCCTTCGTGTCCTCGCCGGAGGGGTTCAGCTCCTCCTGAAGGGCGGCGTTCAGGTCCGCCGTACCGGCAGCGCGCACCCGCGTGGGCGACAATACCTGTATCTCGTCGGGCTTTATGCCCATATTTGCCGGGAGCCTTTCAGCCACCAGCTCCACCACGGTCTGGGCGATGTCCTCACCGCCCCGGCGCCGCAGCACGAAGAAATCTCCCCCCGCCTTCATCTCCGGCATCTGCCCGGAGTTTATGGCGTGGGCGCTGCGGACGATGCCGCTGTTCTCCGACTGGCGGAATATCCTGTCCAGCCGCACCACCGGCACGGCGCCGGAGCGGATCACGTCGGCAAACACGTTGCCGGGACCCACGGAGGGCAGCTGGTCCGCGTCCCCCACCAGCACCAGCCGGGCGTTGGGGGGCAGCGCGTCGAGAAGGGCCGAGGTCAGCACTATGTCGGCCATGGAGGACTCGTCCAGCACCAGCGCGCCGCAGCGCAGGGGGTCCTCCTCGTTTTTCGAGAACACGGTGCCGTCGCCCTCCGGGGCCCGGGAGGCCCCCAGAAGCCGGTGGACGGTGAACGCGTCCCGGCCCGTAAGCTCGCTCATTCGCTTGGCGGCGCGCCCCGTGGGGGCCGCCAGCAGCGTCTCAAGGCCCATGGAGTCGAAAAGGGCCAGTATCCCCAGCACGCAGGTGGTCTTGCCCGTGCCGGGACCGCCGGTCAGCACGACGATGGAGTTTTCCGCCGCCAGCTCCACCGCCCGGCGCTGCTCCGGGGCGTAGGTTATGTTCTGACTGCGCTGTATGCGCTCGATTATCCTCGTTACGTCCTTCACCGGCGAGGGCCGGGACCCGGCCATGGCCCGAAGGCGTTCCGCCACGTTGACCTCCGCAGCGTACAGCTCCGGCAGGTAACAGGCCTCCTCCCCCGCCACGCTTTCGCAGACTATGCGGCCCGCGTCGTCAAGGCGGGATATGGCCGCGGCGGCCTCCCCCTCCTCCGTCTCAATGAGACGGGACACGGCGGCGGCCAGCTTTCCCCGGGGGAGAAAAACGTGGCCGTTGTTGAGGTTGTGGCGCATCTCGAACAGTACGGCCGCCTCCAGCCGGGCGGGGCTGGCCCCGTCGAAGCCCAGCTGACGGGCCAGGCCGTCGGCCTGAAAAAAGTCGCCGCCGAACCGCTCGTCGGCAAGTATGTAGGGGTTTTCCTCCAGCGCGGAGCGGGCGTCCGCCCCGTACTCGCCGTAGAGCTTCACGGCGCAGTAGGCGTCCACCCCCATGGAGGCCAGATATTCCATCAGCTGCCGCAGTCCCGCCCTCTGGGCGAAGGAGGCGGCTATCTCTTTTGCCTTGCGGGCGGATATGCCCTTTATCTTCGCCAGCTCGTCGGGATGGGACGAGAGCACCTCGATGGACCGCTCGCCGAAAGCCTCCACGATGAGGCCCGCCGTCTTGGGGCCAACGCCTCCCACGGCGCCGCCGGCCAGGTAGTCGTAAATGCCGTAAACGTCGGTGGGCAGAGAGCGCCGGGCCGCGTCGATGGAGAACTGCTGGCCGTAGGACGGGTGGGTGACCCATTTTCCCGTAACGTCCAGCAGCTCGCCGGGGGCGATGCCCGGCAGAAATCCGGTGGCGAAGAAGGAGCCGTCCTCTGTTTTAAGGCGCAGGACGCAGTAGCCGTTGTCGTCGTTTCTGAAGATAACGGACTGCACCGTCCCGTCAAGTCTTATGGTCTCCGGCTCCATCGCCCCTCCTGTCGGAACGCGGCATGCGTTGCCGGTGCTCCGTCTTATCGCTTAAATAATCGTGCTTGCTTATTTCACCAGGTCGGCCATGCCGTAAAGGCCGGGGGCCTTCGAATACACGAACTCGGCGGCCTGCAGCGCTCCCTCGGCAAGAAGGGTCCGGTCGAACACCTCGTGTTTGAGGGTGATCGACTGTGTCTGGGTGGTTATCATCACCTCGTGGGTGCCGGGGAGGTTGCCCATGCGCAGGGCGGCCACGCCGATATCGCCCTTCTCCCTTTTGCCCATGCCGGACCGTCCGGTGACTATCCTGCCGCCGGGGCGCTCCTCAAGCACGGCCTCCGCCAGCATGAGGGCGGTGCCGCTGGGGGCGTCCACCTTGCGGTTGTGGTGCATCTCCACTATCTCGATATCCGCGTCCGGGAACAGGGCAGCGGCCCTTCTGGCCGTGTCGGCCAGGAACGCTATGCCCATGGACATGTTGCTGGACCAGAAAACGGGTATCTTCTCCGCCGCCGCAGCGATGGCGGCCTTCTCGCCGTCGTCGTAGCCGGTGGTGGCGGCCACCACGGCCATGTTATGCTCCACGGCCCAGGCAAGAAGGGGCTTTATGGCGGTGTGGTGGGAGAAATCCACTATCACGTCCGCCGTGCCGTCAAACCGGTCGAGGCTCTTTATCATGGTGTCGCCAACGGCGTTCACGTCCACGGCCGCCGCCAGCTCCGCGCCGCAGCAGCCCCCCTGGACCAGGTTTATCGTTATGCCGCCCATATGTCCGGCGGCGCCGTTCACTATGACTTTCATACGCCCAGTCCTTCAGCCCTCATAAGGTCAAGCAGCATCTTCCTGTTCTTCTCCTCCATGGGCACCAGCGGCAGGCGCAGGGTACCGTCGATGCGGCCCATGGCGGCCAGCGCCGTCTTCACGGGGATGGGGTTGGTCTCGCAGAACAGAGCGTCGATAAGGCTCTTGTAATGGATCTGCCGCTCGGCGGCCTCCGCCAGCTTTCCCTCCAGCATCAGCTTGGCCATGGCGGTTATCTCCGCGGGCAGGATGTTGGAGATGGTGGAGATGCAGCCCAGACCGCCCATGGCCATGATGGGTATGGTCTGATCGTCCTCGCCGGAGTATATCCACAGATCGTCGCCGCACAGCTCCCTGGTCTTGATCACTGCGGAGATGCTGCCGCCGGCCTCCTTGGTGGCCACGATGTTGGGGTGCTTCGAAAGCTCCTTATACGTCTCGGGGACGATGTTCAGCCCGGTGCGGCTGGGCACGTTGTAGACTATCACGGGCACGTCCGCCGCGTCGGCTATGGCGCTGAAGCTGGCCACCAGGCCCCGCTGGGTGGTCTTGTTGTAGTAGGGGGTGACGCACAGCACGGCGTCGGCCCCGGCGGCCTTGGCCTCCTTCGTCATCATAACGGCGTGGGCGGTGTCGTTGGAGCCGGTGCCGGCGATGAAGGGCACCCGGCCGGCGATCTTCTCCCCGGCGAAGTTCAGGCACTCGATGTGCTCCTTGTCGGACAGGGTGGGCGCCTCGCCGGTGGTGGCGCAGATAACGAGGCCGTTTATCCCCGCGCCGATCTGGAACTCGATATGGCGGGCAAAGGCGTCGTAATCCACGCTGCCGTCCGCCTTCATGGGGGTGACCATGGCGGTGGCTATACCTTTGAAGATGACTTTTTTCATAATATTTATCTCCTTTTCGAGATGATTATACGTTGTTTGCGAACTTTTCCCGTTCCATGACCGCCAGCGCGTCGCACCGCTCGTTATAGTCGTTGCCGTCGTGGCCCCGGACCCAGGAGAAGGTGACGGTGTGGGTGCGCAGCAGCTCGTCCAGCCGCTGCCACAGCTCGGCGTTTTTAAGCTCCCCGTCCTTCCTGCGCCAGCCCCGCCGCTTCCAGGCGTCGAGCCAGTGCTCGTTTATCGCCCGCTCGATGTACTGGGAGTCGGTGAAAAGCTCCACGTCGCAGGGGCGGTTCAGCGCGGACAGGGCGGAGATGACCGCCATGAGCTCCATGCGGTTGTTGGTGGTCTCGGCCTCGCCGCCGGACAGCTCCTTTTCCCGCCGCCCGTATTTCAGCACGGCGGCCCAGCCCCCGGGGCCGGGGTTTCCGGAGCAGGCCCCGTCGGTGTAGATGGTAACTTTCATATCGTCGCCTCGGACCGCGCCGGATTATTCGTCGGACTCTTCCGTCACGGCCTGATCGCCGGCTTCATCCTCGCCGTCCGCTTCCTCCTCCTTGTCGGTCACGGTCACGGATATGACCTTCGCGCCCTCGGCGGTGCGCATCAGGCGCACGCCCTGGGTGGCTCTGCCGTAGGAGGCGACGGTGTCGGCGTCCATGCGGATGATGGTGCCGTCGTCGGCGATTATCAGCGCGTCCTGCCCGGCGGTGACGATGCGGGCGTCGGCCACGCAGCCTGTCTTGTCGGTGAGGTTGTAGTTCTTCATGCCCATGCCGCCCCGGCCCTGAATACTGTACTCGGAGACGGCGGTGCGCTTGCCGTAGCCGTTTTCGGTGACGGACATCAGCACGTCGTCCTCGGCGGCGGTGACGGCGGAGATGACGTAGTCGCCGTCCCTGAGCCGTATGCCCCGCACGCCCACGGCCTCACGGCCCATGGGGCGAACGTCGTTTTCGTCGAAGCGGATGGCAAGGCCCTCGTGGGTGGCGATGATGACGGTGCTGTCGCCCCGGGTCTCGTGGACGGATATGAGCTCGTCGCCCTCGTCAAGGCCCAGCGCCCTTATGCCGGTGGAGCGGATGTTCTTCAGCGCCGCCTGCAGCATGCGCTTGACGGTACCGTCTCTCGTGACCATTACGAGATAGCTGTCCTCATCGAAGCCCCGGGCGTGGAGCATGGCGGTGACCCGCTCCCCCTGTGCCACGGGGATTATGTTAACTATATTGCTGCCCTTGGCGCTCCTGCCGGCCTCGGGTATGCGGTAACCCTTTGTACAATATACGCGGCCGAGAGAGGTGAAGAACAGTATGTTGTCGTGGGTGGAGGCGGTGAAGATGGTCTCCACGTAATCCTCCTCCTTGGTGGCCAGGGCGCGGATGCCCTTGCCGCCCCTGCCCTGGGCTCTGTACTCGGAGGTGGGCAGGCGCTTTATATAGCCCTGATGGGTCAGGGTGAACACGCAGGTCTCCTCCTCGATGAGGTCCTCGTCGTCTATATCGGCGTCGGAGTCCTCGATGGAGGTGAGGCGGTCGTCGCCGTAACGGTCGGATATCTCCTGCAGTTCCTTTTTCAGCTCGCCTTTGAGCAGCTCGGGCTGCTCCAGAAGGCTCACGTACCACTCTATCTTCTTCTCAAGCTCGTCGTACTCCGCCTGCAGTTTCTCCCGGTCAAGGCCCTGCAGCGCCCGCAGACGCATGTCCAGGATGGCCTGGGCCTGCACGTCGTCAAGGCCGAAGCGGTTCATCAGGTTCTCCTTGGCGTCGTCGTAGGAGGAGCGGATGATGCGGATGACCTCGTCGATGTTGTCCTGGGCGATGAGGAGGCCCTCCACCAGATGAGCCCGCTCCCGGGCCCGCCTGAGGTCGAACCTCGTGCGGCGGGTTATGACGTCCTCCTGGAAGGTCAGGTACTCGTCCAGCACCTGGCGCAGGGTAAGGACTCTCGGCTGGGTCTGGTCGTTCACCAGCGCCAGCATGATAACGGAGAAGGTGGTCTGCAGCTGGGTCTGTTTGAGAAGATTATTCAGCACCACCTGGGGGTTGGCGTCACGCTTGAGCTCGATGACGATGCGCATGCCGTTTCTGTCGGACTCGTCCCGCAGGTCGGAAATGCCCTCAAGGCGCTTGTCCTGCACCTGCTCCTTTATGGTCTTGACCAGCAGGCTCTTGTTGACCTGATAGGGCAGCTCGGAGACGATGATGCGGGTGCGGTCCTTGTTGAACTCCTCGAAATCGCACTTCGCCCGCACTATTATGCGGCCCCGGCCGGTGGCGTAGGCCTGGCGGATGCCGCTGCGGCCCATGATGATGCCCCGGGTGGGGAAATCCGGGCCCTGGATGTGGCGCATGAGGTCGGAAAGGGTGGCCTCCGGGTTGTCAAGGACCTCGATGCACGCGCCGATGACCTCCCGCAGGTTGTGGGGCGGGATGTTGGTGGCCATGCCCACGGCGATGCCGGAGGAGCCGTTCACCAGCAGGTTGGGGAAGCGGCTGGGCAGCACCCGGGGCTCC
>JAEETR010000002.1 GCA_016286595.1 Oscillospiraceae bacterium
CGACCTGTCCAACTGGTACTACGTCAGCACCTGGACCAAGGGTCACCTTGAGGACGGCGTGGCCGTGGCCGGACCCGACGCGAACGGCAAAATGAGCCTGTACGCCAGCGGCTACACCAGGGCCACCGCTTCCGAGGGCGACACCGCCTCCACCTACACCAACGCCGCCGAGAACAACACCACCAAGGTGGCCTACGTCTTCGACGAGTACAAGATCTACACAACCAGGGATACCCTGAACGTGTATCTCGATCCCACCGATCCCGTGACCGTGGACTACACCGCTTCCACCGGCAAGGCCCTTGACGGGGCCCTTCGCGTGGGCGTCATGGTGGGCGGAACGATGAAGTTCATCTACGCCCCCGCCGCCGAGAGCGGCAAGGGCAACAGCTCCGGCAGCGCCTCCAATAAGTTCTACGCTGTTACCGGCGCCTCCGCCATCACCGAGCAGACCGTCGGTACCGACATTTACACCAGCCTGAGCACCTTCCAGGCCTCCGGCACCGAGCCCACCTACACGGCCGGCACCACCAAGCTGGGTGACGCCACCACCACCGGACTTGACGTTAAGGTCTTCGTCTGGCTGGAGGGCACCGATGCCCAGACCATCGTGGGCGTGTCCGACGCCGAAACCGCGGGTCTCACCGTCACCTTCAACTACGTGGGCGTTGAACCCTGAGTGAATTGAAAAGCGAACGCCGCCGGGATATCCCGGCGGCGTTTTTTTGTGCCCTTATTCGCTTGCCCAGCCGTAGACGGCCTCGCCGTCGGCTACGGTCACCGTGAGAACGTAGGTGCCGTCCGTCTCCGGGGCGTCGGGCAGACCCCTCGGGGCGGCCTGCAGCGTCATCTGCGCGCCGCTCTGTCGGACGACGTAGTCCCCGTCCTCCTCCGCCATGTCCGGCAGGTGCTGCAGCTTGTCCCGCAGATTCGCCTGATACCGGGTCACGTGGCCCGCCGGTATTCTGACCTCCCGCTCGTCCAGCTCATATGCGGCGTCGGTGATCTCCTCGGTGCCCCAGTCGTCCACGAACTGCGGGCTCTGGAAGGGCGCCTCGCTCTCCGACGCGGGCGACTCCAGCTCGCAGAGCAGATACACGCCGCTTAACGCGGTTTTGAACGACGCCGCGTCGGTATACGACGTGTCCCTTATGAATATCTGGTGATCGGAAGTCCTCTGGACCAGTATCCTGTCCTCGCCGTTTCCGGCCATGCCGCTGCTGCCCATCGGAGATACGGAGCAGTAGGGAGCGCTCCGCACCCGGAGATAACCATTCGGATTGCTTCTCATATCCGACACGTTGGCGTAGAAATAGGGATTTGCGGCGTCGGAAGCGTAGTGCCAGTTCAGCTCGCCCATATCCTTCAGGGCATACCGTCTCGTCACGGTGCCGTCCGGCGCGTACTCGTCGCCGTCGAAGTAAAGCTCATTGTTCCCGTCCAGACGGGGATAGCCCCGCAGCGTCACGCCGTTCAGGTCGTAGTCCCGCCTGCGGTACGCCTCCCACTGATCGTTGCGGGCGCCGCTCCACACGAGATGGATGCAGGTGTCGTCCCCGCCGCCGGTCACGGTGATCACGCCGCTGACAGGCAGGGTGAAGAGACCGCCGCTGTCCGGCGTGATGCCGCCGGTGCTGCCGTCGTCCCCGGCAAAGGCGAGGGACGTATAGGTCCCCGTGATCTGATACTGTTTCCCGCCGGCCGCGCGGGCCTTGCCCGAGGCGCCGTTATAGGCGTTGAATCCCTCGGCGATGCGGGCCCCGGGGCAGGCGCTCATCATGGTGCCGGTGTCGGGGGAATAGTATCTCTTCGGGAACATCGCCCGGAACCACGCCGCACCGGCTCCGCCGCTCAGTCCGGCCAGCCGGTCCGCGACTGTGGGGCTGAAAAGCCGCGTCACGTCCGCGCATATAAGATTGTCGTAGCTCCACGCATCGTTGGAGTCCAGCACCTCGTCGGAGGAGATGCCTATGCTCAGCCGCTGAGTACCGTCAGCGGGCCGTTTGAACAGGACGCTCTCCCGTCCCGCGCCGCCGACGACGGCTCCGCCGCCGGGGTAGATATCGTTC
>JAEETR010000033.1 GCA_016286595.1 Oscillospiraceae bacterium
ATGCATAGAAAAGGAGTTCCCGTCTGCTGCCGAGTTTAATCTGGATACCCCGTGCTGGAATGAGCGGACAAATGCCTTTTATAAAAGATTGGGCTATCGTATCATAAAAATTGAGGATGGATTTGCCTTTTACCAGAAAAGAAAAAAGTGAACCAAATATCATTCGGCATCTCATATAAAGAGACGTCCCGATTTGACGAGATGCCAAGACGCTGCGTTTGCGCCTTCTCACCGTGATTTCGGTACGTTTGTACGCGCTTTTACGTGAAAGACACCGGATTCAGCGCCTATAATTTACATCCGGTCCGCGCCGGGGATACCGCGCTTTGCACGGTTTAGCAAGCGTATACGGCAGCGCTGTGGGGTAAAGCTTGAAAAGACCCGGTTTTATATGATATATTCTAATTCTATAGGAGACGATTACGTTGTCCGGCAGCGTTTCTCATATAGAGGTCTGTTCGTCATAAGGAATGTCCGCGGCAGACTCTGAGCCGCGGCATATTTGCAGTGACCACTTTTGAGACAGAAGAAAGAAGGTATGTTATGAACAATGACGTTTTGATCGCGTTCAGCGTTTTTCAAATCGTTTTTCTGATGCTGGACCTTTTTATTCTGACAAATACCGGACGCAACATTGCCAGGAAGGGCGAGTATACGTGGTTTTATATCCTGATCGTCACTCATATGGTATATCTTCTGCTCAACAATCTCTGGACCCTGTCCGAGTATGATCTGGTGAAGCTTCCGAGGAACGCCTTGCTGATCGTCTGTACGATTTGTCTGTGGACTGTTACGGTAAGCGCGACGGCCTTCTTCATGTTCACGGTTGAAAAGCTGAACATTCAGCGTTTGCAGTACGGGGCGGGCAGGTGGCTGAGATGGCTGCCGGCGGCGTTTTCCACCCTGATGATCGCCTCGAGCGCGTGGACGGGGCAGGTGTTCTATCTCGATGAGAAGGGCTCCTTCATCCACGGCCCGATGTATCTGCCGATGATGTTGTCGGTCAGTCTGTATCTGCTGATCATAGCGGCGCTGTCGTTTGCCAATCTTTTCCGCGTAAAAACAAGACTCGTGCGCAAAGCGAACGCCACGGTGTTATTCTCCGTGCTGATCATCATCGCCTTTATCGTGGCGGACAGCTTCCTGGCCAAAGCGTCCATCCTCCCCGCCGCCATCTTTTCCGTCATTGCCGGGATATTCATCACCATGCAGGTAGCCAGCATCAATACCGACGCGCTGACCGGCTTGAATAACCGCAGCAGAGCGGAGGACTATCTGTCCGACCGGATCAGGAACGTCTCGGAGAAAAAGCCGATATTCCTGTATATGGGCGACCTGAACGATTTTAAAAAAATCAACGATACCTACGGCCACGCCGTGGGGGATGAGGCGCTCATCCTCTGCAGCCAGGCCCTCAGGCAGACCATGGAACGGCACGGAATATTTGCGGCGCGATACGGAGGGGATGAGTTCCTGATCTCCTGGCAGCCGGACAATGACACGGAGCCCGATCCCGATACGATCACCAGGGACGTGAACGCTTTTCTGCAGGAACTGTCAACCGATAAGCCGTACAAGCTGGCGATGACCGCGGGCCACGTCTGCTGCACGGACCCGAAAGAGCCTCTTATCTCCTATATCCGGCAGGCTGACAGCATGCTGTATCAGCGCAAGAGAACTGCCGGCATCGGCCGCTGATTTCCTTAAGCGCCGGAGCGCCGCGCGAAATCGGCGTGCTTTTCGCCATTTTTGCCTGTTTCGGTACTTCCATACACGTTTACACGTCGAAAAAAGAGCAGCCCGCCGGCTGCTCTTTTTTTTCGTAAACCGCTTCCGTGCGCTTTTGAGGTTGTATCTCTTTCGGGGACATGGTAGAATAAATCATCATTTGGCAAAGGAGTGTTCTGATGAAATTTTCAGAGATGCCATATACCCGTCCCGACCCGGAAGCCGTCAAATCGCAGCTTCGGGAACTGACGGAGCGATTCAAAAGAGCCGGGACATATGAACAGGCGAAAGCGGTCTTCCTCGAGAAAGAGGAAAAGGAGAAGATCGTGGACACTCTGGGCACGCTGGCCTACGTGCGCCATTCCATCGATACCCGGGATGAGTTTTACGACGGCGAGATAGATTTCTGGGATGAGGTGGAGCCTGAGCTGGAGGAGTACGAGCAGGAGTGGATCGACGCCATGCTCGAATCGCCCTTCCGCGGCGACTTTGAGGCGGAGTACGGCAGACTGCTGTTCCTCAATGCCGAGATCGAACGCAAGACCTTCTCCCCGGAGATCATCCCCGATCTGCAGAAGGAAAACGAACTTACCAGCGAGTACGACAGACTGATCGCCTCGGCGCAGATCCCCTTTGAGGACGGCGTTTATACGCTGTCGCAGCTCGTGCCCTTCCAGGACGACCCCGACGACGCGAGGCGTTTCGCGGCGTGGAAGGTAAAGGGACAGTGGTTCAAGGACAATCAGCCTCAGCTTGACCGGATATACGACGACCTGGTGAAGATCCGCGACGGCATGGGCAGAAAGCTGGGCTACGACGGCTATACGCAGCTGGGTTACTATCGCATGGAGCGCAACTGCTGGACGAAAGAGGACATAGAAAAGTTCCGCTCCGCCGTGCAGAAATACCTGGTGCCGGTAGCCGACTCCATCATGCGCGCCCAGGCGGAGCGCATCGGAAGGCCCTATCCGCTGTCCTCCTCGGACGAAAACCTGAAGTTCAGGAGCGGCAACCCCCGTCCCGCTGGCACGGCGGACGATATCCTTGAGCAGGGAAAGAAGTTCTACGACGAGCTTTCACCCGAGACCGGCAGGTTCTTCCGCACCATGCTGGACGAACAGCTTATGGACGTGCTTTCCACCGAGGGCAAGGAGAGCGGCGGTTATTGCACCACCCTCATGGAGTACGAACGCCCCTTTATCTTTGCCAACTTCAACGGCACCCAGGGCGACGTGGAGGTGGTCACCCATGAGGCGGGCCACGCCTTCGCCTACTGGATGAACAGGAAGCGCATACCCACCGAGTACACCGATCCCACCGCGGAGGCCTGCGAGGTCCACTCCATGAGCATGGAGTTCTTCGGCTGGCGGAACGCAGAGGGCTTCTTCGGCGCAGACGCGCGTAAGTTCAAGTACAGTCATCTGGCTTCCGCCATCACCTTCATCCCCTACGGCACCATGGTGGACCATTTCCAGCACATAGTGTATGAACAGCCGGAGCTGTCTCCCGCAGAGCGTCACGCCGAATGGAGGCGTCTCATGGGTATATATATGCCCTGGGTCAGGCTGGACGGCGAGATCCCATTCTACGGCGACGGGGAGTTCTGGCAGGGGCAGATTCACATATATCAATCGCCCTTCTACTACATCGACTACTGCCTTGCTCAGACCGTTGCGCTTGAATTCTGGGCGATGATGCAAAAGGACGGCGCGAACGCCTGGAAGCATTACATGGCCTACACGGAGCAGGGAGGCAGCCGCACCTTCACGGAGCTGCTGGAGCACGCCGGCCTTGCCACGCCCTTCGACGAGGCCTGTCTGAGAGAGGTCTGCCGGACCGCCGCCGAATGGCTGGAGGACTACGACCTGACCGGGATAGAATAACTCACACGGATATAAAAAAGGACGCTGCGCAGGCAGCGTCCTTTTTTCGTTTATTTACGGAGCGACGTCCTCGGGGGGAACGTCCTCGGGCGGGGGAGAGGGCTCTTCGCCGCCCTCGCCGGTATTTCCGTCTCCTTCGCTTACCTGTCCGGAACCGCCGTCCTCACCGCCGGTATCCTCATCCTCGAAGGGGATCCATTTTCTCTCGCCGGAGCCGTCGTCCAGATAGTACCCACCCTCACCGTTGACGTGCTCGTCGGGATCCGGGTCGACGGGTTCGTCGGGAACTGCAGGATCGTCGGGAACGACGGGATCATCGGGAACAACGGGATCAGGCTCGATCACGATGGGCGTGTTGGATACGTAGATGAAAGTGACCACGTTTTTGGTCTCGTCCTCCTGCAGCAAAAGGTCAACTACGGACGCGCCCACGAGGGTGTAGCCCTCCACCTCCTTGGCGGTGCACTTTACGGTGCGGCCGGGAGCCCTCTTTTCCGTACCTTCGTCGCTGTACAGGGTGGAGGTCAGGGTGGACACGGAGCCGTCGAGAAGGAGGACGGGGGTGTTCACGATGCCCTCTATGCGGTAGGTCACCGCCTCGTCCACTCCGGGTACCGGCGCCTGATAGGTGTTGGCGGGCTTGGGGAACTTGACGGGCTCCAGGTCCTCGTGCACGAGCGTCATGACCTTTTTCCAAATCTGGGAAGAGGGGTTGCCTCCGTTGGCCATCTTTATCTTCTCGTTCTTATCGTAGCCGCACCACACCGCGGCGGTGTAGTAGGGGGTATAGCCGCAGAACCATCTGTCGCAGTTGGCGGATGTCGTGCCGGTCTTGCCGGCGGTGGGCATGTCCTTGAGATGGGCCTCGTAGCCGGTACCGGAGGTGGCGGCCTCGGAGAGGATGTCGGTTATCCAGTAGGCTGTGGTCTCGCTGATGGCTATTCTCGTGTCGGGGACGTTCTCATATATCAGCTTGCCCTCGGAGTCGCGTATCTCGGTGAAGGTGCGGGGTTCGGTCCATATGCCCTCGTTGCTGAAGATGCAGTAGGCCGCGCACATCTCCTTCACGGTGGCTCCGTAGGTCAGCTGACCGAGGGCCATGGGGGCGTAGCTGGCGTCCTCGGGCACGAGGCTCGCAAAGCCCAGCTTTTCCGTGAGGAACTGGTACGCCGCCGCAGGGGTGAGCAGGTCCACCACCTGTGCGGCGATGGTGTTGAGGGAACTTACGACGCCCTGCCGTATGGTTACAACGCCCCGGTTCTTGCCGTTATCGTTTCTGGGGAACCAGTCGGTGCCATTAAGCTGGATGTCCGCCTCGTCCTCAAAGCGGGTGTTGGGGGTGATGAGCCCCAGGTCCATGGCGGGGGCGTATACCGCGATGGGCTTTATGGAGGAACCCGCCGGGCGCTTTGCCATGGTGGCGCGGTTGAAGGAACGGCTCTCCGTCTTCTCGCCGACGCCGCCCTCCATGGCGACGATGTTGCCGGTATGGGGGTCCATTATCACAATGGCGGACTGCAGCTGCTGCATGGAACCGGTGGTCTCCGGTATCTGGGTCAGGTCCTGGTATATCGAGTCCACCTTGGACTGGATGTCCATGTCTATGGTGGAGTATATCCTGTATCCGCCGTTGAACAGTATCTGCTGGGCAGTCTTTCGGTTGACGCCGCGGCTGTCCATAATATACGCCACCACGTCCTCGATGACGGCGTCCTCAAAATAGGTGTAATACGTGGCGGCGGCGGTCGTCGTGGTTTTGGATGCGTCGTCACGCTGGAAGTGCAGCTTCTCCGCCACGGCCGCCTTGTACTCAGCCTCGGTCAATATATAGCCCTGACGGTACATCTGCTGGAGTATCGTCTCCTGGCGGGCCTTGTTGCGCTCCGGGCTGACGTAGGGGGAGTAGAGGGAGGGGTTGTTGGTGATGCCCACGATGGAGGCTATCTCCGCCACGGACAGCTCCGATACCTCCTTGCCGAAGTAGTATTTGGCGGCGGCGCCGATGCCGTACTGCCTGTGGCCGAAATAGACCTTGTTGAGATACCACTCCATTATCTCTTCCTTGGTGTATTTCTTCTCCAGCTCCAGCGCCTGGAATATCTCCGTGAGCTTGCGGTTGACGGTGACGTCGTCGTTTTCCGTCACGTTTTTTATGAGCTGCTGGGTGATGGTAGAGCCGCCGAAGGTGTTCTTCATGCCCAGGAACATATTCACGAAGGCGCCCACGGTCCTGTACCAGTCGACGCCGTGATGGGTGTAGAAGCGCTTGTCCTCGATGGCGACCACGGCGTGCTCCAGGTCCTTGGGCATGTCCTCGTAGTTGACCCAGGTGCGTTCCTCCTCGCTCTGGAGGGTGACGAGCTCCTTATACTCGCCGGTGGCGTTGTCCTTGTAATAAATGACGCTGGAAAGGTTAAGGGTAAAGTCCTCAAGTCCCACGTCCAGCACCTGGCCGGTGTAATGGTTCTTGGCGTAGATGACGAAGATGCAGGAGAATAGTACGCCGGTAGTCACGGCTATGAGCAGCAGTATGGCCACAGCCCGCAGCGCCAGCTTTACGGCGCCTGCCGCGGTGCGTACGCCGGCGCCGGCGGTTTTTCTGATCATTCGCTTTGTTTTAGCGGTCATTGCGTATCACCTCTGATCCGTGATAGTTATGGAAAAGGTCGAAGGACCTGACGTGTCGTTTCCACAGCGGCGGCAACAATACCACCATTTTATTCCATATTATTTTATCACACTGTGTCAACAGAGAAAAGGGGCCGAAAAGGGCGAAAAGGGGCGCTGCGGCTGTATTTCACAAATCTTTTACATTTATCCCGGCCCCTGCGTTTATTATTTGCGATACCGGGGAAAATAAAACTGCGGAGCCGTGTACTGCGCCGCCGCGATCTGAATAGAATGGAGCTGAGGGACGTGGGGAGAAGGATAATACTCGGCGCGGCGGTGTGCGCCTGCGTGCTGATGGGGGCGGCGGCGGCCGCGATGACGGCGGGGGGATCGTCCGCTCCCGCAAAAACGGCGGACGTACCGGAGACGGCCGCGGTTTCCGCGGTGACGGGAACCGCCGGGGAGGAGCGTTATTTTCTCCGGCTGGAGGGGGATCATATAGAGGTCTATTCCCAAAACGGTTCAAACCGGCCGGTGATGCGCGTGGAGATAGACGCCGTATCCCTTCGCGAGGGCGACAGACAGCTCCTGAGCCGGGGGATAAGCGCTGACGGCTACGAGGAGGCGCTGCGGCTTCTCGAGGATTTTAATTCCTGACACAAACCCCTTGATTTCTCCGGGCTTATAGAATACAATGTTCTCAGGAAGTCAGATATATTACTGTCCCGGAGGATACCCATGAGCGACGAATTCGGCGGAGACATCATAACCATTACCGATGAAGACGGAAAGGACTACGTCCTGGAGCATCTCGATACGCTGGAGATGAACGGCGTTTTCTATATGGCCTTTCTCCCGGCGGACGTGGACCCTGAGAGCGACGACTACGGCATGGTGATAATGAAGACCGAGAGCGACAACGGAGAGGAATATCTCGTCGTTCCCGACGACGAGGAGACCGAGCAGGTCTACCAGGCGTTTATGGAGCGCCTTTTCGGCGAAGAAGAGGAAGACGACTGATAACGATTTTCAACGGGTAAACGATCCCTGCTGTGCCCGTGATAGACTTGTTTAAACCCACAACAAATATAAGGGATACTGATTCTCTTGCGGTGAATTGCAGGCCTCCCGCGCTCTGCGCGGACGTTGGAAGCAGCGAAACCGCAAGGAAGTAACCCACCTGCATGTATAGTGCAGGTTATAAATGAGTCTACACGGCATGGGCGGGGGCTTTTCAGCGCGGTGACGTTTCACCGCGTTTTTTTATTTGTTACTTTTTTATGAAATAAGGTTTTTGTGCTTGCAACAGTGGCGCCAATCGTCTATAATTACTTTTCAGCGGCCGTTCCGGCCGTTAAAAGGTTACACGAAAAAAGGATGAATAAGACTATGGGTGCTTCAAGAGACAAGAAGATGCGCCGCATCGCCGAGATGACGGAGACCGCGCCTTCAAAGAAAAAAGAAGAAAAGACCTCCGGCTACAACAAAAAGGCCGTGATCATCGCGGCGGTGGTAGCCGTGGTGGCGATAGTGGTGCTTGTTTTCAACTCGTCCCTGCTCTACAGGTACGGCACCGCCGTGACCGTGGGCGGCGAGGATTACAGTGCCGCCGAGTTCAACTATTTCTACAGCTCCGCCTACAACAACATTTATCAGCAGTACTATCAGATTTTCGGCGATAGCGCAAGGCAGTACATGCCCGACACTACCAGGCCGCTGAGCGAGCAGTACGAGGACGAGTCCACCGGCACCACCTGGGCCAGCTATCTCGAGAGCATGACTCTTCTGCGCATGAACACCGTGACCATGCTGTGCAAGAATGCCGAGGAAGAGGGCTTCAAGCTCAGCGACAGAGCCGCCAGCCAGATTGAGGAATCTTTCAAGACCCTGCCGGACGCCGCAAGGAGCATCGGTCTGCGTTCCGTCAAGGGCTATCTTGAGTACGTTTACGGCAAGGGCATGAACGAGAAGATCCTGCGCAAGTGCACCCGTATGGAAGCGCTGGCCATGGAGTACAGCACCTACCGCGCCGAGCAGTACCAGTTCTCCGACGAGGAGCTGGATACCTATTACGACGAAAATCTTGCCAATGATTACGACTTCGTCAACTTCCGCCGCTTCTTCTTCTCCACCACTCCCGCCGACGGAGAGGACGCGGAGACGGCAAAGGCCAACGCCCGTGCCCGGGCCATCGAGTTCCAGTCCCGCGTCACCGACGAGCAGTCCTTCGTCGACCTGGCCTACGAGTATGCCGCCGATGACGTGAAGGCCACTTACGAGGACCCCGACGCCACCCTGATGGGCGGTTACGGCACGTCTCTCAACTCCGCTTATTATCACGACTGGCTGCTGGATAACCAGAGAGCCACCGGCGACTGCGCCGTGCTGCCCGATCCCGACGAGGAGACCAGCATGGACGGCTTCTACGTGGTATACTTCATCGACAGGGACGTCAACGACTACCCCTCCGTCAACTACACCTACATGTATATCCCCGTGGGCAGCGTCAGCCGTGACGCTTATGCCGACGACGAGGCCTATTACAAGGCTGCCGCCGACGCCACCGCGGGCGCGGTGTCCCTGGCCAACGAGATCAGTGAGTCCTGGAGCGCCGATCCCTCCGACGAGAATTACGACGCTCTGCTCAGCAGATACGCTGACAGCATTGGCGACAGCGATACCGTCAAGAGAGACGGCAAGTACGACATGAGCGACAACGTCATCTCCTGGCTGTTCGATCCCGGCCGCAAGGCGGGGGACGTGACGGTCCTTGATTCCCAGTACGGCAACGCCTACTACGTGATGCGTTTCGACGGCACCGACATCTACCGCTCCAGAGCCCTCGCCAAAAATGAGATGGGCTCTCAGGCGTTCAGCGACTGGCAGGAGGAGGTCTCCGCCGACTATAAGTCCACCCTCAAGGGACTTATGCGCTTCACCAAGAAGATACCCGCCCTGGGCGGCTGATATCCCGCGATTAATAATACCCGGACCGGGAAGAGTTGTTCTCTTCCCGGTCTTTTTTTATTTTCTGCGGTCATATCCGCGGGGGACAGGCAATACAATGGAGCAGACGGACAAAGGAGATACGAAGATGAACAACGAGGATTATCTTGTCTCACGCTTCGACGGGGCGGTCCTTCTGCTGCCCTACGCGCTGAGAGAGAGCGTAAGAAAACTTGACAGGACCCGCCGGGCGTCGGCGGAGGAGCTTCGCCTGCGGGTTGGCCGGCCGCCCGCCGTGCTGCTGCCGGAGGGGGAGACGGAACTGGGAAAAAGACCCGTCACCGCCCGTGACCTGGACATGCTGCTGGAACTGGCCACCGGGGCGTCGGCCCACGCCGCCGGACCACAGCTGCGGCGGGGCTTCGTGACCGCCCGGGGCGGTTACCGCGTGGGACTATGCGGACCGGTGATAATGCGGGGCGGCGAGATGGAGGGCTATTCGGCGCTGTCCTCGGCGGCGGTGAGAATATCAAGGGAGATAAAGGGCGCGGCGGCGCCGCTGATGCCGCGGATAGTCCGGGCGGGAGAACTGATGTCCGCGGTGATTTTGTCGCCGCCGGGATGGGGAAAAACAACGCTCCTGCGGGACGTGATAAGGGCCGTGTCCGACGGGGAGGGCCTGCCGACGCCGCTGCGGGTGGGGCTTGCCGATGAGCGGGGAGAGATAGCCGCCGTCAGCGGCGGAGAGCCGCAGATGGACGTGGGGTCCCGTACCGACGTGCTCACAGGCTGCCCGAAGGCCGAGGGGGTGGAAGTGCTCATGCGCTCCATGAACCCGGAGGTGGTGGCGCTGGACGAGATAACGTCGCCGGAGGATATAGAGGCGGTGACGCGGGCGGCCAACTGCGGAGTGAAGCTGCTTGCCACTGCCCACGCCTCCTGCGTGGAGGATATGGCCAGAAGACCCCTGTACAGGAGGATACTTGACTGCGGGGCCTTCGATATGGCCGTCGTCATAAGAAAAACCGGCGCGCTGCGCCGATACGAGGCGGTGAGCGTGAGATGACGAGATATATCGGCGCGGCGCTGATACTCGCCTCCTCCGGGGCGATGGGTATCGGCATGGTCAGAGCGCTGCGTTACAGAGTGAGGTGCCTGTCGGCGGTGTGCCAGGCGCTTCTCATACTCAAAAGTGAGATATGCGGCCGTCTAACCCCGCTCCGCGATGCCTTTGAAAAGCTGTCGGAGGAGGGACCGGCGCTCACGTCGCCGCTTTTTGCGGCGGCTCTTGAGGGCATGAGCAGGCTGGACAGCCGGAGCGCCGCGGACATATGGCGGGAAGCGGTGTTCGGGGACAACGGCCTTGACCTCACCGCCCGGGAGCGGGAGGACCTGGCGGCAGCGGGCGCCGTGCTGGGACGCTGCGACCTGGAGCTTCAGTCCGGGACTCTCGGCGAAGCGGCGGAAAAGTTCAGGGAATATCTCAGCCGTGCGGAGACGAAAGCGGACAGGGACGGCAGGGCAAACGCCATGCTCAGCATAACGGCGGGGATATTCGCCGTACTGATCCTGCTGTGACATACGAAAGGGACGAAATTGGAAGTCGATCTCATTTTCAAGATAGCCGCCGTGGGAATACTCGTGGCGGTGCTGAACCTTCTGCTGGGCAGGGCCGGCCGGGACGAGCAGGCCCTGATGACCACGATCGCAGGCCTGGTGGTGGTGCTGGTGGTGCTCGTTAAGCAGATCTCGGAACTTTTTGAGCTCATCAAGAGCCTTTTCGGTTTCTGAATATGGACACGATAGCAAAGACCGCGGCGGTATGCGTCAGCGCGGCGCTGCTGGCCGTCGTTATAAAAAAGGACAGCCCCGCCATGGCCCTGCTGCTGACTCTGGGAGCCGCCTGCTTCGCCGCGTACTTCGCCGTGACGGCGCTGAAGGACGTGACGGCAGCGGCGGCGGAGCTGGCCACCGGCGCGGGGATGGACGGTCCCGTGCTGTCGGCGGTGCTGAAGACGGCGGGCATAGGCATAACGGCCGCCTTCGCCTCCGACGTATGTGAAGAGGCGGGGATGAAGGCCGCCTCCTCCGCCGTGGATCTGGCGGGCGGGGCGGCGGCTGTGGCGGCGGCGTTCCCACTTGTTAAAACGGTGGTGACCATGCTGGGTGACCTTTTGTGACTCCGATGAAAAAAGTCGCCGCAGCGGCACTTTTCGTCGCCGCGGCCGCAATGATGACGATCCCCTCCATGGCGGAGCCCTGGCTGGAGGAGGCGGGGGAGAGCCTGGGCATAGCGGCCCTCGAGCAGAGCGTGCCGCCGTCCGCGTCACAAGCGCTGGGGAATATTACGGTATCCTCCGCCGGTGACGGCGGCGCGGCGGAAAAACTCTTTAAAAGCGCACTGTCCGCTCTTAAGGATTCGCGGGCAGACGCGGTGACGGGAGGGGCGAGGATACTGCTGGCTGCCGTATTTGCCGGAATGGTCAGTTCGGTGTTGGCGGGCAGGAGCGATCTGACCCGCACGGCTGCCGATCTTGCGGGGGTGAGCGCGGTACTGGCGGTAGGCATGGGCTCGGCGGGCCCGTTCATCGGTCTTGCGGCAGAAACGCTGGAGGACGTGAACGCCTTCGGTACAGCCCTGCTGCCGGTGATAACGGCGGCGGGCGCCGCCTCCGGCGCCGTGACGTCCTCCGCGGTGAAGTACGCCGCGGCGGCGCTTTATATGAACGTGATAATGAACGTTGGGAAAAAGCTCGTCGTGCCCCTTGTATACGCCTACGTGGCCGCGTCCGGGGCGTCCGCCGCCTTCGAGGGCGTACCGAAAAGCGCCGCGGCCCTCATAAAAAAGACGGTGAGCGTCACGCTGTCTCTCACGGCCCTCTCCTTTACCGTTTACGTGCTGGTGGCGGGCCTGGTCACGTCCACCTCCGACGCTGCAGCCATCAGAGCGGCGAAGACGGCCATATCCACCGTCCTGCCGGTGGTGGGAAGCGTGGTGGCCGACGCCGCCGACACGGTGGTATCCGGTATGGCGGTGCTGAAAAACGGCGTGGGAGTGTTCGGCCTTCTTGTGACCTGCGCCATATGCGCAGGACCTTTTATAAGGCTTGGCGTGAGCGTACTCGTTTACAAGGCTGCCGCCATGCTTGCCGAGCCCTTCGGAGGCAGGACGGCGGCGCTTATATCCGCCGTGGGTGACGCACTGTCCATGGCGGCGGCGCTGACGGGTACGGGCGCGGTGGTGCTGTTCGTTTCGATCATCTCTGCTATGAGGGCGGTGACCGGCTGATGGAGACCATGCTGAAGAACTGGATACTCGGAATGATCGCCGCGGCGGTGCTGTCGGCGGTACTGATGAGCGTGGTGCCGAAGGGTACGGCAAGACGGGTGATGACCTTCGCCCTGTCCCTGGCGGCTCTTACGGCGCTGGTGCGGCCGTTGATGCAGTTCGACTATGAGACCTTCGCCGCCGCCGTCCTTCAAACGCACACCGGCGCGGGCGATATCGCCCAGGGCGGATACAGCGGCAGGTCGGACGTCGAAAGACAACTCATACAGGACGCTCTCGCGTCATATATATCGGACAAAGGGGCGGCTCTCGGGGTCAAACTCAAAACGGTGACGGTGAAGACCCGGTGGAGCGGCGAGATATGGTACCCGGTGAGCGCGGAACTGACGACGGAAGGTCCGCAGCCGGAAGCCGGGGCGCTGGCGCAGTATATGGAGTCGGAGCTTGGTATCGAGAGATCGCAGCAGATATGGAAGACGAGCGATGAAAATGCAGATGGGTGAATTTTGGAAAAAGGCGGCGGCGCTGGCGGGGAAGAACAGGCTCATCGCGGCCGCCGCGGCTCTGGGAGTGCTGCTTCTGGTGTGGCCCTTCGGTACGAAAACGGCCGCAAAGACCCCTGCCGCCGTGTCCGAAAGCGGCTTTGACCTGGCGGCGGAGGAGGAGCGGCTGTCCCGGGTGCTGTCGGAGATAGACGGCGCAGGCGCCGTCAGCGTGATGCTCACGCTGCGCTCCGACGCGAGACGCGTCATAGCCTACGACAGCAGGACGGCCTCCGGCGGCGACGGGGATACCCAGGCCGTCATAGTCTCCACCGGCGGCGGCGCCAACGACGTGGTCACCGTGTGCAGCGTATATCCCGAATATGCCGGGGCAGTGGTGGTGGCGGAGGGGGCGGGCAGCGCCAGCGTGAGACTTGAGCTGACAAGAGCCGTAGCCGCGGCCACCGGCCTCGGCACGGACAGGATAGTTGTGGCGAAGAGTAAATGAATATGGAGGTGCGGAAATGAAACTGAACGTCTTTAAGAGGAACGCGGTCATAATAACGGTGCTGCTTTTCGTGTGCGCGGCGGTGTATCTGAACTGGTCCTACAATCGCCGCGGGACCGCGGAGGCGGACGCCCTGCCGGACGCGGGGGAACTCATAGCGGCCCAGCTGGCTGCAGGCGACGATGAAACCGGCGATGCCGGAGGCCTCTACTACCGTGCGTCGGAGCCGGTGCGGGAGGAGGACACTGCCGCCTCGCTGGAGTATTTTGACAGCGTGCGCCTGCGGCGGCAGGCTTCCCGGGACGAGGCGGCCACCACGCTGGCGGCGGTGGCGTCGGCGGACGGAGCCTCACAGGAGACGGTGGACGCCGCCCTGAAACAGATGACGCTTCTCGCGGCCTGGTCTGCCCAGGAGTCGGAGATCGAGAGCATGATAAGGGATAAGGGGTTCCTGGACTGCGTGGCCTATATTTCCGACGAGGGCATCACCGTATCAGTGGCGGCTCTGGACGGCCTTTCCCCGGCAGGAGTCGCCCAGATAACCGACGTGGTCACCTGCTATACGGAATTTGCCCCCAGTCAGCTCAGAGTGGTGGAAATAAAATGAATGAAGTCTTTATTTTTCTCCCGGGGTGTGGTAATATATCGGTGCGACAGCTAATCTACTAAGGTCTGGAGTGAAATACGTGGCAGAAATAAAAGAGTACGCGACCCATCCCGACGAGAGAGGCAGCATAAACATCTCCCAGGAGGTTATCGCCAGCATCGCGGCCAACGCCGCGCTGGAGTGCGAGGGGGTAGACGCCCTCACCAACGCCCAGGGCAAGGAGAAGCTGCAGGGCAGAAGCGTCCAGCGCTCGGTGAAGATCGAGATGGGCGATGACGGCGTGAAGGCCGACGTGTACGTCATGGTGCGGCTTGGCTACTCGGTAAACGACGTGGGCCGTGCGGTGCAGAAGGCGGTGGGCAGCGCGGTGGAGTCCTCCACCGGCCTGAAGATGTCCTGCGTGGACGTGCACATCTGCGGACTTTCAGCAAAACAGTAAAAAAATCCAACCTTTACAGGGGCGGCTCCTTTTTCCGGAACCGCCCCGAAAGGTGTATATTGAGGTAAACGTATGACAAGGAAGGATGCCCGGGCGGTGTCTGTGTGCCTGTGCTTTGAGATAAGCGC
>JAEETR010000034.1 GCA_016286595.1 Oscillospiraceae bacterium
CCGTTGACCTCGACCTGTCCGGACTGCACGGCCTCCTTGGCCTCGCCGCCGGTGGAGCATGCCGCCGAGAACTTCAAAAAGGCGTCCAGCTTTATGAACGGTGTGGAGATCTCGACGTTTTCCCGTTTTTCATCCGCTATTTTGACTTTAATTCTCATTGGGTCTGAGCCTCACGGGCAGGATCATGTAAATAAAGCTGTCGCTCTCGTCGGTGGGTAGCATGACGCAGGGGGCCACGCCGCTGGTCAGCTGCACGGTGAGATAGTCGGCGGGGGCCGCCTTCAGCGCGTCCAGGATGTACTTGTTGTTGAAGCCTATCTCAAGATTTTCGGCGCTGCCGGTGACGGGGCACTCGTCGTAAGCCATGCCAAGAGGCGTGGAGGAGGAGATGCGCACAACCCCGTCGGAGAAGACGCAGCGCAGGGGGCTCTTGAGTCTGTCGTCGATGATGAGGGACACTCTCTCCACGCTGGATATGAGGTCCTGACGGCTTATCTCCAGGGTATATTTTCCGTTCTTCGGAATGGCGTTGCGGTAATTGAGAAATTCTCCCTCAAGACGGCGGGATATTACCACGGTCTGACCGGTGACGAACATTATATGCTTGGCGCCGGGGACGATCTTGACCTCGTCCTCCCCCTCGCCCAGTATCTTACCCAGTTCCGACAGCGCCGAACCCGGCACCACGAAGGAGCAGTCGCCGGTCTCGCATCTCTTCATCTTCTCCCTGCGCACGGCAAGGCGGTAGCCGTCCACGGCCACCACGGTCAGATACTCGCCCTCCGCCTCGAACAGCTCGCCTGTATGGATGGGCCTTGGCTCGTTGTCGCTGACGGCGAAGTTGGTCTGGGCTATCATGGAGCGCAGCACGCCCTCCTCCATATATACGGCGCCTATCTCGTCCACGCTGGGCAGGTCGGGGTAATCCTCGGCGGAAATGCCCATTATGTTGAAGTCGGCAAGGCCGCACTTTATGTTGGTCATGCCGTTCTCGTCCACGCTGACGGTGACTGTATCCTCCGGCAGCTTTCTCACTATGTCGCCGAAGAGGCGGGAATTGAGTACGATGGAGCCGTTATCCACCACGTCGGCGGGAAGTGAGGATTTTATGCCGGTCTTCATGTCGAAGCCGGAGATGGTCACGGTGTCGTTGTAGGCCTCCACCAGAAGGCCCTCCAGAGAGGTTATGGCGCTCTTGGCCGCCGCCGCTCTCGAGGCGATGTTGATGGTATTGATAAGAAGAGCTTTTTCGCAGTTGAATTTCATGGGTAAAGCCTCCGTTTCCTGTGCGGGCCTGCCCGTATTCCGAAACGGGAATAATGGACAGTCTGTATAGAATAATAAGTTAAGACGTAATATAAAGGCAGTAGATACAGCAGTAGGGAAAATTTATGTGGAAAACCGCGGAAATCGCCGGAAATAAAGGATAAGTTTTACAGATGGGATATCATATTATTTCTTGATAAGTCCGCGGGAGAGAGGGGAGATTGGTTTTCAACAGAAATTTAACCGTTATATAACGTTGAAATGTGGAAAAATGGAGCCCGCCGCGTCAGACCCGGGAGTTTATGTTGGCGGTGATATCCCGTATGGTCTGGGCGAATTCCGGCTGGGAGGCGATGTTGTTTTCTATCTTCTGGATCGAGCTGAGGACCGTGGTGTGGTCCCTGCCGCCGAAGATGTTTCCTATATCCTGCAGCGCAAGATTTGTGAGCTTTCTTATCTCGTACATGGCTATCTGACGGGCCAGGGCCGTATTTTTCGTTCTGCTGGGACCCTTCAGATCGTCGGCGGAGAGCTCGTAATATTTGGCGGTCTCGTCGATTATTATGCTGGGAGTGGGCACGAATGGCGTCTTGTCCTGATACATGTCCTTGATAATGCGTGACACGGTGGCCACGGTGATGTCCGAATCCATAAGATCCCGGTAGGCGCGCACTTTCTTTACGGCGCCCTCCAGCTGGCGGATATTGGAGGTCATGTTCTCGGCCATGAAGCTTGACACATCATCCGGCAGCACCATGCCCATCTGGTTGGACTTGTTGCGGATGATGGCCACTCTCGTCTCATAGTCCGGGGCCTCGACTCTTGCCAGAACGCCGGAGGAGAAGCGGGTCAGCAGCCGGTCGTCCAGACGAAGCATGTCCAGAGGCGGTCGGTCCGCGGTGAACACTATCTGCTTTCCGGCCTCATAGAGGTTGTTGAAGGTGTTGAACATCTCCTCCTGGGTGGACTCACGGCCGGCGATGAACTGAACGTCGTCCATCATGAAAAGGTCCGCCTCTCTGTACTTGGCGCGGAATTCGTTCTGCTCGCCGGACCGGATGGCGGCGATCAGCTCATTGGTGAAGTCGTCGCCCTTGAGGTAGACTATGTTGAAATCCGGGTGGCGGCGCTGGACCTCGTGGCGGATGGCGTAGAGGAGATGGGTCTTGCCCAGGCCGGAGTCGCCGTAGATGAAAAGGGGGTTGTAATCCCTGCTCTGTCCCTCGGCCACGGCCATGGCGGCGGCGTGGGCGAACCGGTTGGAGTTGCCCACGATGAAGTTCTCGAAGGTGAGCTCGTCGGTATCGGCGGCGGGAGCGGGGGCGTTCTCCGTTTTCTTCATATCCTCCTCGTCCAGCACGTGTATCTCGAACTCGCAGGAGAAGAGCTCCCCGAAGGCGGCCTTCAGCTCGCCGGTGAACCGGGTCTGCACCACGTCCTTTTTGAAGCCGGAGGGGATGTAGATATAGGCGGCGTTGCCCGTCAGCTTGTACAGCGAGCTCTCGCCGAACCAGGTGGTCATGGCGACGGGGGTTATTTTTTCTTTCAGGTAATCCCGGACGCTGGTCCAGACGTCGTCAA
The DNA here is from genome assembly GCA_016286595.1 of Oscillospiraceae bacterium. Lineage (GTDB taxonomy): Bacteria > Bacillota > Clostridia > Oscillospirales > Oscillospiraceae > RUG626. The sequence goes on from JAEETR010000034.1 coordinate 2,848, forward strand.
GTGAATTCACGGCAGGTGCTCCGTCCTTTCTTTATGTTGAAAAAGCCCACGATGAGGGCATAATTTCGCATGATACTATTATTTATTTATAATAGCAGAAAAACCGCCCGTTATCAAGGGAAAAAAACAGTTACACAATATAAATAAAGAATTTGCCCCGCCCGTCCTTTGTTCAACGTGACGGAAGGGCTTTACCGCAGCTTTGCGAAGAAATCCGACAGTATGCCGCCGCACTCCTTCTCCATAACGCCGCCCCTCACCGCCGGGGACCGGCCGTAGTTCTCCATGAACAGGTTTATCACGCTGCCGCAGGAGCCCATGCGGGGATCCCGCGCCCCGAATATCACCCGGCCCACCCGTGAGAGCATTATGGCCCCGGCGCACATGGGGCAGGGCTCCATGGTCACGTAGAGGGCGCAGTCCTCCAGCCGCCGGTCCCCGGCGGCGCGGATGGCCTCCAGCTCCGCGTGGCGGGTGGCGTCGCGCAGCTCCTCCGTACGGTTGTGGGCGGCGGCGATTATCCTGCCCTCGCCGTTTACTATGACGCAGCCCACGGGGGTCTCCCCGGCGGCGGCGGCCTTACGGGCCTCCTCGAGGGCGGCGGACATGTATTTCATATCGTCCATGCTCATTCTCCTTTTCAGAGCGTGCAATATATTGATTATATCAGATTTTCCACAATTTTTCAGCCTTTGTGGATTATTTCCCGCCGGGGCGGGCATAATGTGAAAAAAAGGAGGCGCATTTATGAAGGTACGGGATATCATGAACTCAAGACCCGTCACGGTGACGCCGGAGGAGAGCGTGGAGGTGGCAGCGCGGCTTCTGGGCCGCCACAATATCGGCATGCTGCCGGTCTGCTCCGACGACGGCCGTCTGCGGGGCGTGGTGACGGACCGGGACGTGGTGCTGCGGTGCGTGGCGGGAGGCGACGACGCCCAGATCACCCCGGTGAAGGAGATAATGACCCGGGCGGTGGCCGTGGTGTCCCCGGAGGAGGACGTGTCCAAGGCGGCGGAGATGATGGGCCGCAGTCAGATAAGGCGTCTGGCGGTAATAGACGGTGGGCGTCTGGTGGGCGTGGTGAGTCTGGGGGACCTTGCCCGCCGCCCGGACCTGCGCATGGAGGCGGCGAGAGCCCTGGGGGACATATCCTCCAACGTGAGAAGGATGGGATAAGCCGCCCCGCCGAAGGCCCGGTTGCCCCGGCGCCGCTCCCGTAGTATAATAAGAAAAAAACGGCGGGAGGACATTGCCATGCTGACCAACGCTTCTCTCAGATACCACTTCCATCCGAAAAAGGGCTGGATGAACGACCCCAACGGCCTGTGCTTCTTCGGCGGGTACTACCACGCCTTTTTCCAGCACGCGCCGGACTTTGAGAATCCCTGGCATCAGCCCATGGCCTGGGGCCACGCCCGCACGAAGGACTTTCTTCACTGGGAGGAGCTGAGCGTGGCCATCTCCGCCGGGGACACCTACGACGCCGGGGGCGTGTGGTCCGGCACCGCCATTGAGCGGGACGGCATGCTCTGGGCCTACTACGCCAGCGTGGACGGAGACGGCCGCCAGACCGTCAGCCTTGCCCGCTCCGCCGACGGGGAGCACTTCGTAAAGTACGAGGGCAACCCCATAATCGCCGACTACCCCATCGACTGCGGCAGGGACTTCCGGGACCCCGCCGTATTCGAGGAGGACGGGAGATACTATCTCGTCATGGCCAGCGCCGACGTGCCCCGGGGCAAGGGCGTGCTGCTGCTGTATAAAAGCGACGACGGCATAAAGTGGGACTATCAGGGCGTCATGACCGAGTACGACGAGTGCAAATACTGCGAGTGCCCGTCGCTGGTGAAGGCGGAGGGCGGCTATATACTGTCCGTTTCCGTGGTGAAAAAGAGCGGAGAGCACTGGTTCGAGGTGCTTTACGGCGATTTCGACGGCAAAAAATTCACGCCGAAGATCGTCTCCCGGTTCCAGAAGGGGCCCGACGAGTACGCCGGCCAGATCTTCCGCGCCCCCGACGGCCGGGATATCCTCATCTCCTGGGTGTCCGGCTGGGACTATCAGGACAGGGAGAAGTGCATCGGCTGCCTGTCCCTGCCCCTTGAGGTGAAGGCGGAGGGCGGCGTAATAAAGGCGTACCCCGTGGCCGAGGTGCGGCACCTGCTGGACGAGGACGACACCCTCACCGATTCCTACGTCCGGGAGAGGTTCGTAAACGGCGGCGAAGAGGTGTACATCGAGATAGTGGAGTGAAACAGGACAAAAAAAGAAGCGCACGGTGAAAACCGTGCGCTTCTGCTTTGCTCTTTTCAGTTTTTCAGGCTGTTCAGCGGGGCGGGGATGGGGCAAGCGCACGGATGGGCATTATATACAAAAATTGAAATCAAATTGCATGTTATGTAAACTTTATTCCATGACTACTTGAAATATTATAAAATTGGATTATTATTTTATTAGGTAGTCAAAACAAAGATTATCAGAAAGGAATGATGCTTATGAAAGACGAAGCATTAAGTAAAAATGGGACACGGATAATTAGAAGGACGGGGAGAAGTTGAAAAAGGAATCAGGCATGACAATAACGCTGTGCCTTTTTGCTGTGCTGTTGATGATAGCGGAGATTTATGTGATTTCTTGCCAGGGAAAAAACGTGGGATTTAACAGTTCTACGGATAAATCACTGGAGAATGTTCCGCGAGAACCGGATTCTTATCAACTTCCGCCGTTATACATGCTGAATGCTTACAGCTTTTCAACGGGTACGAGAGCGGGAAGAACGGTGCCGGGAACCGACTTTGTAGTCGCTGATTACGTACAGGTAAACGGCTATTTGATGGTATACAGGCGCAGCGCCGTTAGCGCTTATTATAATCTTGAAAATCAGCAGGGTGCGACAGTAAAGGTTGCCTTCAACGATCTTTTGCCGCTGTACAAAGGAGATTTGTATCAGGAAAACGCCGCCTGCGATTTCAAAATATTAAGAATAAACGAGGGCGACGGCCAAATAGAGTGGACGACAAAAGAGTGTAATCGGTACTTCATAGACGGACAGAAAACTATGGAATATCTCATTCGTGAGGATGAGACAGGAATACTTACCCTGTGGGAGTTTTTTTGTATCGGTGTTTTATCGGAAGCGCCCAATGAGCTGCAGATACAAGCGTTTTTGGACTTGTACCCCGGGGTAAATATAGAAAGCCTCTATCTATACTCCGATAAAAGCGAGGAAGAGATTATAGAAATCATTGATAACAATATTTTTGGGCAACACGAGGAGAGATACGGTTATACAAACATGTTAATGCCTGTTTTTTAGGAGGGAAAAATGGAATTTTTTGTAAGGCATCAAATATCATGACAGACTTTGGCCTCTCGCTTTATTAATTCACAGCACAACAAAAGGCGCACGGTGAAAACCGTGCGCTTCTGCTTTGCTCTTTTCAGTTTTTCAGGGAGTTCAGCGGCGCCGGGATGCGGCCGCCGCGGTTTATAAACGCCGCGGGGGAGCAGCCGTTGACGGCCATCACCGGGGCGCTGCCCAATAGTCCGCCGAAGTCCACCGTGTCCCCCACCACCTTGCCCGGCGCGGGTATGACGCGAACGGCGGTGGTCTTGTTGTTTATCATGCCGATGGCCGCCTCGTCGGCGATTATGGCGGAGATGGTCTCGGCGGTGGTGTCGCCGGGCAGGGCGATCATGTCAAGGCCCACGGAGCAAACGCAGGTCATGGCCTCCAGCTTCTCTATGCGCAGATTGCCGTTTGCGGCGGCGCGGATCATGCCCGCGTCCTCGGAAACGGGGATGAAGGCCCCGGACAGGCCCCCCACGTTGGAGGAGGCCATCACGCCGCCCTTTTTCACCGCGTCGTTGAGCATGGCAAG
>JAEETR010000035.1 GCA_016286595.1 Oscillospiraceae bacterium
TGCGTCGCTGTACAAGTTCACCTTCGATCCCCACATAGCCGATTTTCTCCTGCGAAACAGGGATAAGATAGGCACCGTGGTCTGCTTCGGCGCGTCGGTCTCCGGCAAAACGCCCCTTGCGAAGCTGCGCTCCTTCGCCGCGGAAAACGGCATCGCCGTGGCGGACGACAGCTTTTACTGCCGGGGCCACTTCCTCGTCGTGAACAAAGACAGGCCCAACGCCGACGATCTGAAGGCTGCCGGTGAGTTTGCCGGATCCGTCCTCGGCAGATATTCCGCGTAAAGGCGGTACGCATCATGGATAATTACGACGCCCTGAGACTTGAAAACCAGCTGTGCTTCCCCCTCTACGCCGCCGCGAGACAGGTCATAAAGCAGTATAACCCCTGCCTGTCCGCGCTGGACCTGACATATACCCAGTACATCGCCATGCTGGTGTTCTGGGAGGAGAGGGAGATCAGCGCACGGTAGCTGGGGAAAAAACTCTATCTCGACAGCGGCACCCTGACCCCGGTGCTGAAAAGTCTGGAGCAGAAGGGTTACGTCACCAGAAGCCGTTCTGCCGAGGACGAACGGTTGCTCATCGCCGCCGTCACCGACGAGGGCATGGCCCTGCGTGAACGGGCCGCCGACGTGCCCGCACGCGTATCCGGCTGCGTGAAGCTGGATACGGAAGAGGCGGTGCAGCTCTACGGCCTGCTGTACAAGCTGCTGGACTCCATATCTGAATAAAGACCGCGCCCCGACGGAACGAACGTCCGCCGGGGCGCTTTTTTGGAGGGAAAGTATATGGTGAGAGAGTATTTGTCCGGCCGGGATGGCACTGCCCGGCCATTGTGGTTAGCCTTGGCTAACTGACGCTATTATAACCCACTCTCACCCGTTTGGCAAGAGGTTTTTATAAAAAACTCCCGGAAGATCCGGGAGTTTTTTTCAATACTCGAATTCGCCCTCGAAGACCATCACGGCGCTGCCGGTGAGGATGATGCGCTCGTCGGTGCAGTTGACGGTCAGGTCGCCGCCGGGGAGCTTTACGGTGACGTCCTCCCCCGCCGGGCAAAAGCCGTTCTTCACCGCGGCGGCCACCGCCGCCACGGCTCCGGTGCCGCAGGCCAGGGTCGCGCCGTTGCCCCGCTCCCACACCCGGGCCCGCAGGAGGGTGGGATTCACCACCCGGACGAACTCGGTGTTTATCCTCTGGGGGAATATGGGGGCGTACTCGAACTCGGGGCCGATCTTCTCTATGTCCAGCGCGTCGATGCCGTCACAGAACACCACGCAGTGGGGGTTGCCCACGTCAAGGCAGGTGACGCGGTAATCGTTTCCCGCTATGGTCACGGGCGCGTCGATAAGCTCCCTGTCCCCCGTCACCGGTATATCCGCCGGGTCGAAGGACGCACGGCCCATGTTCACCGATACGGAGGTGACCTTGCCGTCACGCGTGTACAGCCGCAGCTCGTGGACGCCGCCGGCGGTCTCCACGGTCAGATGCTCGTTGCGGATAAAGCCCTTGTCGTAAAGGTATTTCGCCACGCAGCGGATGTTGTTGCCGGCCATTTTTCCCTCGCTGCCGTCCCGGTTGAAGGAGCGCATCTTCACGTCCGCCGCGGCGGAGCTCTCCATGAGCACGATGCCGTCGCCGCCGATGCCGTAGTGGGGGGCGCACAGGCTCACGCACAGCGACTCGGGGCAGGTTATCTCGCCGCCGAAGTTCTCCACGAAGATATAGTCGTTGCCGCAGGACTGCATTTTAGCGAACCGGACCTTCTGCCGCCAGGGGCGCATGGCGTTGATGTCCACCAGCTCGGTGCTGTCGGCGGTGAAGCGGCTTTCGATTATGTCCGCCAGGGCTCCCGCCGTGTCGATGGAGGTCAGGCAGGGTATGCCCAGCTGCATGGCCTTGCGGTGGAGCACCGTATAGTCGCCGATGGTGGCGTCCTTCACGGCGCCGGTGTAGACTATGTAGTTTATCCTGCCCTCCTCCATGGCGGAGGTGATGTCGTCGGACTCTGAGGCGTTGGCCATGGAGGTGACCTCTATGCCCAGACTGCCGATGGCCCCGGCGGTGCCGGAGGTGGCGTACAGCTTCATGCCCAGATCGTAGAACCGCTTGGCAAGGGAGATTATCTCCTGCTCGTCGCTCTCCTCCACGCTGATGAGGACCCCGGCCTCCTGCCGGTGGACCGGCGAGGGCACGTCGAAGCCCGCCGCCGTCAGGCCCTTGAACATAGCCTCGGCCATCGTCTTGCCCAGACCCAGCACCTCTCCGGTGGATTTCATCTCGGGACCCAGGATGGAGTTGGCGTCGGACAGCTTTTCAAAGGAGAAGACCGGCACCTTCACGGCGCAGTAAGGCGGCGTGCGGTAAAGGCCCGTGCCGTAGCCGAGCTCCGACAGGGGCGCTCCCAGCATGACCCGGGAGGCCAGGTCCACCATGGGCACTCCGGTGACCTTGCTTATGTAGGGCACCGTGCGGGAGGCCCGGGGGTTCACCTCGATGACGTACAGCTCGCCGGAATAGATGAGGTACTGTATGTTGACCAGACCCTTCGTCCCCAGGGCAAGGGCCAGCTTTTCCGACACGTCGCAGATCTTGCGCAGGTCCCGGTCGGACAGGTTATAGGGCGGATATACGGCGATGGAGTCGCCGGAATGGATCCCCGCCCGCTCGATATGCTCCATTATGCCGGGGATGAGCACGTCGGTGCCGTCGGAGATGACGTCCACCTCCAGCTCCGTGCCGGGCATGTATTTGTCGATGAGCACCGGGTTTTCTATGCCGCCGGCCAGTATCTTCCTCATATACTCGGCCGTGTGCTCCCGGGTGCGGGATATGGTCATGTTCTGTCCGCCGATGACGTAGCTGGGCCGCAGCAGGACGGGATACCCCAGCTCCTCGGCGGCGGTCACGGCCTCCTCCAGGGTGTTCACGCCCATGCCCCGGGGCCGGCGGATGCCGAACCTCTCCAGAAGAGCGTCGAACTGGGCCCGGTCCTCCGCCACGTCGATGGAGTGGGCGGAGGTGCCGAGGATGGCGATGCCGCGGCTGTCAAGGTACTGGGTGAGCTTTATGGCGGTCTGTCCGCCGAAGGCCACCACCA
>JAEETR010000036.1 GCA_016286595.1 Oscillospiraceae bacterium
AGGCTCATCTTTGCTCCCAACTATGACTTCGGCAACGGCTACGAGTACCTCAAGGGCTTCATCAGCGGCCTTCACGCCGGAAATTACGACATAACCCAGATATTCATTGACGGCCTTTTCCAGATCGCCGGCACCGATTCCCTGGAGGAGGCGGAGAAGTTCCTGGAATGGCTGGAATCCTTCGGCACGAAGGAGAGCGTCAAGTTCACCGTCACCGTAAGCGCGGACATCAATCTGGCCACGCCCGGTATAAGAAGATTTTTCTGAAAAGCGCCCGTAAGACGCCAAGAGCGAAAAACCAGGCAGACTGTATTCGCGGAATACAGTCTGCCTTTGATTGAAAACGTACCTGAGAGGTAGAAAATGTACAGATACGAGACACATCTCCACACCTTCCCCGTCAGCCGCTGCGGCAAGGCCGGCGTGCGTGAAACGGTGGAGTTCTATAAACGGCTGGGTTACGACGGCATCTTCATCACCAACCACTTCCTGGACGGCAATCTGAACATGGACCGTTCAAGGCCCTACGAGGAGAAGATAGAGTTCTATTACTCCGACTTCGAGGAGGCCGCGGCCGTAGGCAGGCAGCTGGGGATGAAGGTGTTCGACGGTGTGGAAATATCCTACAAGGGCACCGATTTCCTCATCTACGGCCTCGACAAAAAATGGTATCTCGACCATCCGGAGATAATGGATATGATCAAGAGCGAGGAACTGAACTTCCTGCGCTCCACCGGGGCGCTGGTGGTGCAGGCCCACCCCTTCCGTGAGGCCCGGTACATCGACCACATCCGCCTTTTCCCCCGGAACATCGAGGGCGCGGAGGTCATCAACGCCGAACGCACCGATTTTGAAAACGACATGGCCGCCCTGTACGCCAAAAGCTACGGCCTTCTCGTCACCGCCGGTTCCGACAACCACTTTGCCAACCGCATAAAGCGGCTGGCGGGCATGGACAGTCAGACGCCCATAAACTGCGTTCAGGACTTTATCGACGCGGTGAGGGCCGGCTCCATGACGCTGTTCTGCGTCGATAACCCCGAGTACGTTCCCCCCGCGGAATAATCAGATAACGAAAACCGCCCGGTCCTGTGACCGGGCGGTTTTTTACGCTTTCTTCGGCGCCTTCAGCTCGTCGGGAACGCAGTTGGGCAGGCTGCCGTGGCTCAGATGTGCGGCAATACAGTCGCAGCAGCGGCCGTGGCGCTCGCAATTCACGTTCCTGCAGGTGCACTCATGGGTGTTGGAACAGGGTCTGTCGCTCATTCGTACTCCTCCTTTTCTGACACGGTTTTATCTTCCATACATCAAATATACTATAAAATCGACCAGCCGGCAAGGGAGGATCTTTGAGATGGTCAACAGCACCCGGTAGCCTGCGCCTATGCCCGTCAGCGGTTTGGGCCGCTTTTTCTCAGCGACCGCGCATATCCTGCGGGCCACGGCGGCGGCGCTCATGCCGCCCCGCTCGTCCTTCTCCATCCCCGCCACGCTGCGCTCTATGCGTCCGCCGTAGACGTCGTCCCCGGCGGCGCTCTTCCTTCTGGCGTCGGTAAAGCCGGTGCGGGCGTCACCGGGCAGAACGGCGCAGAGCGTTACACCGAAGGGGCGCAGCTCGCCGGCAGTTGCCCGCACGAAGGCGTCAACGGCGGCCTTGGACACGGAATAGTAAGTCTGGAAGGGTATGGGTATCTCCCCCGCCACGCTGCTCACGCACACTATCCTGCCCCGTCCCCGGCGGCGCATGCCGGGCACCGCCGCCGTCACGGCGTTCACGGTGCCGAACAGGTTCACGTCCAGCTGGCGGCGGGCGTCGGCGGGGTCGGTGAACTCCACGGCGCCGGATATGCCGAAACCGGCGCAGCAGATCAGGATATCTATGCCTCCGTCCGCCTCCGCCCGCTCCGCGGCGGCCCTTACTGCGTCATAATCGGCAGCGTCGCAGGATATATGGTTCACTCCGGGCTCGTTCATCTCCCGGCGGGACAGCTCCCACACCTTATACCCCCGCCGGACCATCTCCCGGGCGCACTCCAGCCCTATGCCGCTGGAGCCCCCGGTGATCAGTACCGTTTTCCCCGTCACAGGTCGTGCCTTCCGAGAACTTCCGCGATGATATCCACGGCCTCGTCCACCAGTTCCGGCGTGTGGGTCGCCATGAGGGAGGTGCGGATAAGGCACTCGTGGGGGGCCGCCGCGGGAGGCAGGGACGCGTTGACGTAGACGCCCGCGTCGTACAGCTCCTTGGTGATGGTCAGCGTCTGGACGGGCTCGTAGGTGTATATGGGTATGATGGGCACTATGTCGTTGTTGGAGGTGCGCATCTTCAAGCCCCGGGCGGCGATGCTCTTTCGCATGTACCCGGCGATACTCTGCAGTCTGTTCACCAGTTCGGGGTGGGCCTTTATGTACCGCAGAGCCGCCAGCGCCGTGGCGCAGCAGGCGGGCGGTATGGAGGCGGAGAAGATGAACGGCCGGGAATTGTGCTTCACGTACTCCACCACGCTGTCCGCGGCGGCCATGCACCCGCCGATGGAGGCCAGGGATTTGGAGAAGGTGAGCATCTGAATATCCACCTCGTTCTGCAGGCCGAAATAGCTGCCGGTGCCCCTGCCGCCCTCTCCGATGACGCCGAAGCCGTGGGCGTCGTCCACCATGAGGCGGGCTCCGTACTTCTTTTTGAGCTCCACTATCTCCGGCAGGCGGGCGATGTCGCCCCCCATGGAGAACACGCCGTCGGTGACGATGAGGCATCCGGAGCCCTCCGGTACCTTCCGCAGCTGCTTTTCAAGGTCCTCCATGTCGCCGTGGCGATATCGCAGCATGGTGCCGTAGGACAGTTTGCACCCGTCGTATATGGAGGCGTGGTTCTCTCTGTCGCAGATGACGTAGTCGTTTCTGCCCACTATGGCGGAGATTATGCCCAGATTCGACTGGAAGCCGGTGGAAAAAGTGACCACGCCATCCTTCCCCAGAAATTCAGCCAGTTCCCGCTCCAGCTCCAGATGCATGGACAGGGTCCCGTTCAGAAACCGGGAACCGGAGCAGCCGGTGCCGAACCTCTCCATGGCCTCCATCCCGGCGGCGACCACCTCCGGGCAGGTCGTGAGGCCCAGATAATTGTTGGAGCCCAGCATTATCCGGCGTTTCCCCTCCATTACCACCTCCACGTCCTGCCGGGACTCCAGTGCGTGGAAATACGGGTATATGCCCGCTTCCCGGGCTTCCCGGGCGGCGGTATAGTTGTCGCACTTACTGAAAATATCCATTTATACACCTCATTATGCATATTCGACGTTGTTTTCCGGTTGTTTATACTATAATAATAGCTGAAATTGATGATATCGTCAACTTAAAGTATTCTTAAGGTCCGCCGCGGAGCCGGAAAAACCCGTTGAAAAAAGCGGCGGGAGCGCCTATAATGAACGTACAACATCACCGGAAAGGCTGTGCGAGCATGAAAAAACTGCTGAAAATCTTTATCGTCTGCGTTCTGGCCGTCTCGGCGCTGACGGTATGTTCACTTGCCGCAGACTACACCGCCGCGGCGGACAATCTCAACGAGATGGGTCTTTTCCTGGGCACCGGCAGCGGCTACGCCCTTGACAGTCCCGCCACCCGGGGCCAGGCCGCCAAGATGCTGGTGCGTCTTCTGGGTTATGCCGACAAGGTAGGCCGGGGCGATTACTCCCACCCCTTCACCGACGTACCGGAGTGGGTCGGCGCCGAGGTGGGCTATATGTATGAGACCGGGCTCACCAAGGGCGTGGGCGGCGGCAGATTCGATACCGACGGGCTCTGCTCCCGGCAGATGTACGCCACCTTCATCCTCCGGGCCCTGGGCTACACCGAGGAGGCCGGGGATTTCACCTACGCGAACGCCGAGGCCTTCGCCCGCTCCATCGGCGTAGAGCCCCTGAACGAGGGGCAGTTCCTCCGGGGCGACATGGCCGCCGTCAGTTACTCCGCCCTGTTCCTGCCCGTGAAGGGCAGCGACGTGAAGCTGCTGCAGAAGCTGGCGGAGGACGGCGCCGTCAGCGCCTACACCGCCGACAAATTCCTCACCATGTATGAGACGTACTGCTCCCTGCGCTCCGTCCGTCTTGACAGCGAAGGGGGCCTGCACGTGAAGAGCACCCAGACCTCCTCCTCCCGCTCCTCCGGCATCAACGTAAGCCGGACCGTATCCAGCGACGTGCTCGTGGAGGAGACCTCCGCCGGTCCCCGCGTACAGCTGACCACCGAGATGACCTATCTTGGGGCCCGGAGCGTGCGCACCGTGTGGTACGACGCGGGCGTTCTCTACTACCGGGGGGACGAGGGCAGCTTCCGCATAGATCAGGACGACGTCTCCCCCCTGCTGGAGTCCGTCACGGCCGCGTCGGGGGACGACTACACCGGCTTCTTCAACGTGAAGAGCCTCACCGCCGAGGCTGACGCCTCCGGCACCGTGTACCGCCTCGTCTACTCCGCCCTCAACATGGACAGGTCCTCCGCCAGGCTCATCCTGGGTGACGACAGCGTCACCGCCAAGTCCGGCGATATAACCGTGACCGTCACCGCCGGGAGCGACGGAACGCTCCGCACGTGGCGCACCGCCGCCTCCGTCACCGCCGTAACCGGCGGCAAAAGCGTGGAGCAGGATGTGGATCTCACCCTCACCGTGGTGGAGACGGGCAGCGCCGTAAAGGTGACCATGCCCGACCCCGCCGAGTTCAGGGAGTTGCCCGGCAGTTACGCCGGACTTCTCAAGGGGCTGAGATAACAGTCCGGAGAGCGTGATCCGGGGAAAGGTTTTCTTATCTTTCCCCGGTTTTTTCGTACTTTTTTGTTGATTATCACAACCTGCCGGGATATAATGTGTTTGTATCATTTTACCAAGTCCGGCGAGGAGGGCACCTAAATGGCCGACAAGACCATAAAATGGCCGAAGCACAAGCCCGGCCGCAGACTCCACGACATAGACCCCATCACCAACTTCACCCCCTTCATAATGCGCGACAGGAACGACGCCCTCACCTACTACGGCGACGAGCTGGAGATAACCGCCCTTGACGAGTATCTCCAGAAAAAGCGCATGGAGGACGGCATGAAGGGGCTGGGATATCTGCACCTTTTCATCGCCGCCTACGTGCGGGTCATAAGCCAGTTCCCGGCCATGAACCGCTATATAGCCGGTCAGCGCATCCGTGCCCGCAGGGACATCGAGGTGGGCATGACCATCAAGCAGGAGATGACCGTGGACGCGCCGGAATCCTTCGTCAAGGTGAAGTTCGAGCCTACCGATACCCTGCAGGACGTGTTTGAGAAGATGAACGACGCCATCGCCAAAAGCAGGAACGAGGGCTCCGACACGGTGGACACCGCGAAGATCCTGGGAAAGCTGCCCAGATTTCTCTTCAACTTCGCCATCAAGATACTGAGGATACTTGATTATTTCGAGTGGCTGCCCAAATTCCTGCTGGATATCAGCCCCTTCCACGGCTCCATCATCATCACCGACCTGGGCTCTCTGGGCATAAAGCCGGTGTATCACCATATCTACAACTTCGGCACCGTTCCCATCTTCCTGGCCATCGGCGCCCGCCGACGCGTCAACGAGGTGCTGACCGACGGCAGCGTGGCCCAGCG
>JAEETR010000037.1 GCA_016286595.1 Oscillospiraceae bacterium
GGTCCTCCGGGGCGGATATTTTTGCCAGACGGCCCCGCGGGCCGGATACTGACAAGAGAGGCTTTTTCAAGCCGCTCTTGTTTTTTGCGTAAGTTCCTTATTCCGGCAGGACTGTGAAACGCACGGTAATCCCCGCCGCTTTTTTACCCGCCCCTGTATTTTCTTCTGGTGGCCATGCCGCCGCGGATATGCCGTTCGGCCTTGTTGACGGTGAGTATCTCCTTCACCTGCAGATAGAGGGACCTGTTTATATGCTCCAGCCTCTCGGAAAGGTCCTTGTGTACGGTGCTCTTGGAAATGCCGAATCTCCGGGCCGCCGAGCGCACTGTGGCGTGGTTTTCTATGATGTATCCGGCAATCTCGCAGGCCCGCGCTTCTATGTCAGTACGCAAATCCACCACTCCCCTCACGTGGTTAATTGGTATGAACGGGGAATCGGGATTATGCCGGTTGATTTTTACACCGAAACGGTGTATCATCTTCCGTGAGCTGAACAGGCCGATGGGAGCCGGGTCACGCAGGTGACAGTGGATGCATAACATCTATGGGACAGTTGCTGCTGTACCGCAGATGTTTTTTTGTTTTTCCGGGGAGGGATATTCATGGACCATACCGAAACTGCGATAAGGGTGTCGAAAGTGAGCATAGCGGGCAACGTTGCGCTGTCGTTTATAAAGCTGGCAGCGGGCCTGCTGTCCCGTTCCGGCGCCATGGTGTCCGACGCGGTGCACTCTCTGTCGGACGTTATAAGCACCTTCGTGGTGATAGTGGGCGTGAAGCTGGCAGGGAAGGACTCCGACAGAGAGCACCCCTACGGCCACGAGCGGATGGAGTGCGTCGCCGCCATCGTTCTGGCGGTCATACTGCTGATAACCGGCATATTCATCGGCTACGGGGGCATAAAAAAGATGCTGACCGGCGGCGAAGCTCTCACCGTACCGGGCAGGCTTGCCCTGGCCGCGGCGGTGCTGTCCATCGTGGTGAAGGAACTGATGTTCCACTACACGAGAAGGGCCGCCCGTCAGATAGATTCTCCGGCGCTGATGGCCAACGCCTGGCACCACCGGTCCGACGCGATGTCCTCCGTCGGCGCCCTCATCGGCATTGCCGGGGCGCGGATGGGCCTTCCGATGCTGGACCCTTTGGCCAGCGTGGTGATATGCGTGTTTATCGGCAAGGCGGCCCTTGATATATTCAGAGACGCCATGGAGAAGATGGTGGACCACAGCTGCGACGAGGAGACGGAAACGGCCATCCGGCAGACCGCCGAAGCCCACGAGGGGGTGGCGCGGGTGGACCTGCTGCGAACCCGCCAGTTCGCCAGCCGGGTCTATATAGAGATGGAGATAGCCGTTGACGGCACCATGCCTCTTGCCCAGGCCCACGCTATCGCAGAGGCCGTCCATGACGACATAGAGAGCGGGTTCCCCAGTGTGAAGCACATCACCATACACGTAAACCCCGCATAAAAAAGCGCAAAAAAGAAGGAGCGTCCGGGACGCTCCTTCTTTTTACTTTTTAGCCTTTTCACATCCGGGACAGCCGCCCGTGCAGCCGGAACAGCCCCCCGACTTCTTCAGCAGATACGTCCGCCTGACGGCCAGCGCCGCCCCGATAAGAAGTATCACAGTCAGTATTATATCGACCGTATTCATATCGTCACCCCAATCCGAGCATCATGCCGAGAAGATGCAGCAGCAGCGCCGCGAACCAGGCTATGACGCACTGCCAGACGACTACGCCCACGGCCCATTTCCTGCCAAGCTCCCGCCGTATGGCAGCGATGGAGGCCACGCAGGGGGTGTATAGAAGGCTGAACACCAGCAGACACCCGGCAGACAGGGGAGTGAGAATGGCCATGACGCCCGCTTCGGTGTTGAACAGCACCTCCATCACGCTGACCACGCTCTCTTTTGCCATGAAGCCGCTGATAAGGGACGTGCAGATGCGCCAGTCGCCCAGACCGATGGGCCGGAGCAGGGGGGCCAGCCATCCCGCAACCAGGGCGAGTATGCTGTTCTGGGAATCCTCCACCAGATTCAGCCGCAGGTCGAAGCTTTGCAGGAACCAGACCGCCACGGTGGCGATGAGTATCACGGAGAATGCCCGCTGCAGGAAATCCTTGGCTTTCTCCCACAGCAGCTGA
>JAEETR010000038.1 GCA_016286595.1 Oscillospiraceae bacterium
GGCGCTTTCGTCTGCGGCGAGGAGACCGCGCTGATGACCTCCATCGAGGGCAACCGCGGCGAGCCCCGTCCCCGTCCTCCTTATCCCGCCACCAAGGGTCTGTTCGGCAAGCCCACCGTTCTCAACAACGTTGAGACCTACGCCAACATTCCCCGCATAATCCTTAACGGCGCCAAGTGGTTTGCGTCCATGGGCACCGAGAAGTCTTCCGGCACCAAGGTCTTTGCCCTGGGCGGCAAGATAAAGAACACCGGCCTGGTGGAGATCCCCATGGGCACTCCGCTGCGCAAGGTCATAGAGGAGATCGGCGGCGGCTGCCCCAACGGCAAGAAGTTCAAGGCTGCCCAGACCGGCGGCCCCTCCGGCGGCTGCATCCCCGCCTCCCTGATAGATACCCCCCTGGATTACGAGAGCATGGCGGCCATTGGCTCCATCGTGGGCTCCGGCGGACTCATCGTCATGGATGAGGACAACTGCATGGTGGATATCGCCAAGTTCTTCCTCCAGTTCACCATGGAAGAGAGCTGCGGCAAATGCACTCCCTGCCGCATCGGCGTGCGCAAGCTCTATGAGATGATCACCGACATCACCGAGGGCCGCGGCACTCTGGAGACCCTCGACGAGATGGAGGCCCTGTGCCACTACATCCAGGAGAACTCCCTGTGCGCTCTCGGCCAGACCGCTCCCAACCCCGTGCTGTCCACTCTCCGCTATTTCCGCGACGAGTACGTGGCCCACGTCGTTGAGAAGCGCTGCCCCGCCGGCGTCTGCAAGAGTCTGCTGAAATACGAGATCGACAAGGACAAGTGCATCGGCTGCGGCATGTGCGCCAAGGCCTGCCCCACCGGCTGCATCACCCGCACCGATTACGTAGCCCCCGGCAAGAAGCTTGCCGCCATGGAGATCGACCAGTCCAAGTGCGTCAAGTGCGGCACCTGCATGGGTACCTGCAAATTCGGCGCCATCTCCAAGAAGTGATCCTTCCGTTAATATCGTACGACCCGCCGCGGCATCGCGGCGGGTCTTTTTTTCATATTTACAGGGGGGAAACATAGGTTTATACTGAAGAAAAACGCAAAGAGGTGCGCCATGATACAGGATATAGGCAACAGCTTTTTCGACAATCAGTTCAGAAACGCCGCCCCCGCGCCGTCCGACACCGTGTTCTGCTTCCGGGACAACCTCCTGCTGACGAACGCGGAGGACCCGCGCCATTACCCCACGCTCGAAGACGTGGAGAAGGCCGCGCCGGGCGGGGAGTACGTGTACCTCTTCGCCGTTGACGACCGCCGCTTTTTTCTCCGACGGGGGGAGAGCGGGCTTGAACTGGAGGGATACGATTACCTGCGGGTGAACATGATGAGCGCCGTGGGTGAAAGGCGTGACGCCCTTGCCGCCGCCACCGGCCTGCACCTCTACCGCTGGTACAGGGATAACCGTGTCTGCGGACGGTGCGGCACACCCACCGTTCACGCCCCGGAGGAACGGATGCTCCGCTGTCCCCAATGCGGCAACATGATATTCCCCAAGATATGCCCCGCCGTCATCGTGGGAGTGGTGAACGGGGACAGTATTCTCCTCACCAGCCGCGCCGGCGGAAGAGCCGGTCATTACGCCCTCGTCTCCGGCTTCACGGAGATTGGGGAGAGTATGGAGCGCACCGTGGAGCGTGAGGTGATGGAGGAGTGCGGCATAAAAGTGACCAACGTCCGCTACTACAAGTCACAGCCCTGGGGCTTCTCCGGCGACGCGCTTATGGGTTTTTATTGCGACGCGGTGAATACAGACATCAGTGTCGACGAAAAGGAGCTGTCCCGGGCAGAGTGGGTGCGCAGAGAGGATATTCCCGTCACCAACGCGGGCCTGAGTCTGACGGAGGAGATGATACAGCGGTTCCGTCAGCGAGGACCGGAGGGACTGCTGCCGGCCGATTAAGACCGTATTGGTCAATATGGACATATCCCGGCGCTTTTTTGGACAATATAATAAATTGACACGATATGACGTGAATATTATAATATAAAATAGTGTATATCTGCGATGTACGTACACAGGCGCCGACCCGCGGCACGAGCCGGGGGCGCGGCGAAAAAACCACCGGCTGAACGGGAAACCGTAAAGCCCTGGCAGCAACGGGGCCGGCCGGAAAACTAAGAGTTGCTGAGAAAAGGGTAGGAAAATGTTTGACATTGTAGGCTCTGGTAACCCGGCAACCAACTACAGCATGTATCTGAAGGAGTATCCCAAGCTCGGCGTGGGCGGAAGGCTTGCTCAGAACAGCTGGCAAATCGGCGGACGTATCTCCGGCGGCCTGGCGGCTGCTCAGCGTCTGGGCGCCAAGTGCGCGGCTCTCGCCGTGGCGGGCGACGATCTGTTCGGCCGCTTCTGCAAGGAAGAGCTGGCTCACATCGGCGTCAACGTTGACGGCGTGCTGGTGCGGGAGAAGGCCCGTACGTCCCTGGTGGTCGCCCTCAGCGAGATGGAGACCAATACGGTCACCAGGATGATCAAGAAGACTGACATCAAGCAGATGGCGGAAGACGAGCTTCCCGCCGATATTCTCAAGAACGCCAAGTATTACGTGATGTTTGAGAACGACGAGGTCTGGTACAAGGCCGCTGCCGTGGCCAAGGCCGCCGGCGCCAAGGTCGTGTATGCCGCCCCCTACGGCGACGACACCTGCCTTGACGGCGTTGATATCTTCATCGGCCCCGCCACTGTGGACGCCAAGGCCATCGCCGCCAAGGGCGTGAAGACCGTGGTCCTCAACGACGGCGTCGCCGCCTGCTGCGGCATTGATGACGGCAAGGAGTTCTCCGGCAAGGTCCCCGGCGTGACGGTTTTCGATACCATCGGCACCGACGAGGTGTTCGCCGGCGCTTTCCTCGCCGCGCTCGATGGCCGCACCGCGGCTCAGGCTGCCGAGTACGCTCTGGCCGCCGCCGCCATCCACTCCACCGTTATCGGCGAGATAGCCGGTACCCCCACCCCCGACCTGGTGGAGCAGTTCCTGAAGGACGGCACCTTTGACGCCGCCCCCCTGCAGGAGCAGGTGGACTATTACTTCAGCGGTCTGGACCACGTGTCCCACTGAATACAAGCTGCATACTTAACGAAATTTCTGATTGCCGCTCACGCGGCTGAATGTGAGGTATAAGATGTTTGATGTTGTCGGCTTCGGCTCCCCGGTAATGGACATAGGCGTTGGCCTTGAAAAACTGCCCAAGAAGGGCGAGACTGTTGAAATGCGTGATTACTGCTGGCAGGGCGGCGGCCCTGTCGCCACCGGCGGCGTGGCCTCTGCCCGCCTCGGTGCAAAGGTGGCCATAATCGGCACTGTCGCCAACGATATTATGGGCCACTTCCTCTATAACGACGCTATCCGTCACGGTATAGACGTGAGCAACCTCGTTTTCAGAGACGGGGCTCACACCACCCCCTGCGCCATCCTCTCCGACTCCGAGACCTCCAACCGCACCATGATCGGCGGTGCGTTCCTGCGTCCCGATCCTCTTAAATGGGAAGAGGTCGACCAGAATATCCTGCGCAACACGAAGATCCTCCACATCGGTATGGTGGACGAGGTCTGCAAGAAGGCCTGCGACGTGGTCCATGAGGCCGGCGGAAAGGTGCTCATCGATATGGGCGGCTATCGTCCCGGCATGACCGAGGAGACCTTCCCCATAGTGGATTACTTCATAGGCTCCGAGATGTGCTATGACGGCTATTTCCAGTCCAAGGGCGTTGAGGACTCCAGCGAGACCCGCAAGGCCAACCTCATAAAGCTCCATGAGCTGGGCCCCGAGGTAGTCATCTTCACCCTGGGCAGCGTGGGCATGTGCGGCTACAGCGAGAAGGACGGCTATTTTGAGCTGCCCGCCTTCCGCGTGAACGCCATCGACACCGTGGGCTGCGGCGACGTTTTCCACGGCGCCTTTGCCGCCGCCATGGCCTTCGGTATGGACATCAAGTCCGGCGCCCGCTTCGCCAGCGGCACCTCCGCAGTCAAGGCCACCCGCCAGGGCGGACGCTGCGGCATCCCCACCCGTCCCGTGCTGGAGAAGTTCATCGAGACGGGCGAGATCGATTATACCGAGATCGACAAGCGCGTCGAGTACTATCGCCGCGGCCTTGATCACGCCTTTGAGACCAAGTTCGTTTTCGACTAATACACAAATATATATAAGAAAAAGAGGAGCAGGCACGGCCTGCTCCTCTTTTTTGACGGATATACAAAATCGAACCCTTATGTTATAATTTATAAAAACATAGTACCCGAAACGGGAAAAGGAGACGCCTATGGCCTTCAAGAAGATAAAACCAGAGGATATAAAGGGCAACGTGTTCGATATGATTGACCGGCAGTGGATGCTCATTACCGCCGGCGATAAGAGCGGCTA
>JAEETR010000039.1 GCA_016286595.1 Oscillospiraceae bacterium
AGATTGGATATTGCGCCGCGGCGCAAAACATATTATAATGAAAGTACTGTGAGTAATTCTGCGTAAGTCAATTTTCAGCATAAGGAAAGGAGAAACCCTATGAGTCTGCAAAGAATCCGTCTGGAGATCAACGGCGTCGAGAGACCTGTCGTATGTGATCCGGACAAGGACAAGCTGTCCACCGTTCTCCGCCGCATGGGACTCACCGGCGTGAAGGTCGGCTGCGGCGTCGGCGTTTGCGGCGCCTGCACGATCCTCTACAACGGCGAGGTCATCCGCTCCTGCACCAAGAGGATGAAGACCGTCAAGGAGCACGACTCCATCATGACGATCGAGGCCCTCGGCGTGGCCTCCAATCTGCATCCCCTGCAGCAGGCCTGGATCACCTACGGCGGCGTTCAGTGCGGCTTCTGCACCCCCGGCTTCATCATGTCCGCCTACGGTCTGCTCCAGACCAATCCCGACCCCACCCGTGAGGAAGTCCGTGAGTGGTTCCGCGCTCACCACAACGTCTGCCGCTGCACCGGCTACAAGCCCATCGTGGACGCCGTCATGGCCGCCGCCGCCGTGATGCGCGGCGAGAAGACCATGGAGGACATCACCTTCAAGCTGGCCGAGGGCGAGGACGTTTACGGCTCCCGCATGCCCCGTCCCGCGGCTCTGCCCAAGGTCCTGGGTCTGGCCGACTACGGCGAGGATATCGAGCTCAAGCTGCCCGACGGCTTCATTCACTGCGCCATCGTGCTGTCTGACCAGATCCACGCCAAGATCATCAACATCGACACCTCCGAGGCTGAGAAGATGCCCGGCGTCTTCCGCGTTCTCACCGCGAAGGACGTGCCCGGCGACAACAACATGGAGGTCCCCGCCATCGTGCCCCGTCAGAAGGGCAACGCCCTCACGCCCTTCCCCGTGATCTGCGGCGACAAGGTGCACAGAAAGGGCGATATCGTGGCCCTCGTCTGCGCCGACACCCGCGAGCATGCCCGCGAGGCCGCCAAGAAGGTCAAGCAGGAGATGGAGCCCCTGCCCGTCTACCTGACGCTGCCCGAGGCTGCCGCGCCCAACGCCATCCGCCTCTTCGACGCGATGCCCAACTTCTACATGGAGCAGCCCGTCTACAAGGGAGAGGATCCCGACGAGATCTTCGAGGATGCTCCCTACGTGGCCGAGGGTTCCTTCCACTCCCAGCATGAGCCTCACCTGCCCATTGAGCCCGACCCGGTCATCTCCTACTTCGATCCCGACGGGATGCTCACCCTGCAGTGCAAGGCGCAGGCCATCACCGAGTGCATCGACACCATCGCCATGGGCCTGAACTATCCCAAGGAGAAGATCGCCATCATCGAGAACCCCGCCGGCGGCGCCTTCGGCTACGCCATCACCCCCAGCATCTACGTTCTCTGCGCTCTGGCGACCCTCACCTTCAACGCGCCCGCTTCCCTCTCCGTGAGCTGGGAGGAGTTCAACCACACCACCGGCAAGCGCTCCGCCACCTATGCCAACGGCAAGATCGCCGTGGATAAGGATGGCAAGATCCTCGCCGCTGAGTATGACGTGGGTCTCGACCACGGCGCTTACGCCGTCGTCGCCGGCAAGATCTTCAACAACCTGGTCTCCGTCGGCTTCCACGGCTACAACATCCCCAACTTCAAGGGTCTGGCCCGCGGCGTCGCCACGAACCATGCCTTCAACACCGCCTACCGCGGCTTCGGCTCCCCCCAGATCTACACCACCACTGAGGCGCTCATCGACATGGCCGCCGAGAAGTGCGGCATGGATCCCTGGGAGTTCCGTTACAAGAACTGCGCCAGAGAGGGCGACATGACCATCAACAGCCGTCCCTACAAGGCTTATCCCTATCCGAAGCTCCTTGAAATGATCAAGCCCTACTACGATGAGTACAAGGCCGCCGCCGAAAAGGGCAAGGCCGAGGGCAAGATGATGGGCGTGGGCGTCAGCCTCGGCGGCTTCCTCTGCACCATCGGCTTCATCGATTCCTCCAACGTGGCCATCGAGCTGAATCCCGACGGGACGATCACCAACTACAACACCTGGGAAGACGTCGGCCAGGGCGGCGACATCGGCGCGCTGACGCACACCGTCAAGGCTCTTGCGCCTCTGGGCATCAAGCCCGAGCAGGTCCGCCTCGTCATGAACGAGCTGCCCCGCTGCCCCGACTCCGGCCTTTCCGCCGCCAGCCGCCAGCATTACATGACCGGCAACGCCATCATCGACGGCTGCAACAAGCTCATGGACGCCATGCGCAAGGAAGACGGCACCTATCGCACCTATGACGAGATGGTCGCCGAGGGCATCCCCACCAAGTATATCGGCCACTATGACCAGTTCGGTCTGGGCCTGCCTCCCGGACTGGACGTGAACACCGGCGAGGGCGACAAGGACGCCGAGTTCATGTACGGCTGCAACACCTGCCTCGTGGAAGTCGATCCCAAGACCTATAAGGCCACCGTGCTCAAGTACACCTGCGCGGCGGACGTGGGCGTGATCGGCAACCGCCTCGCCGTCGAAGGCCAGGCCTACGGCGGTCTGTCCCACTCCATCGGCTTCGCGCTGAGCGAGGAGTACGAGCAGGACAAGAAGCACAGCAACCCCGTCGGCTGCGGCATCCCGCAGATCGACGCGGTGCCCGACGAGCTGAACGTCCTCTTCCTCGAGACGCCTCGTCCGCGCGGCCCGCAGGGCTCCTCCGGCTGCTCCGAGTGCTTCCAGAGCTCCGGCCACATGGCGGTCATCAACGCGATCAACAACGCCACCGGCGCCCGCGTTTATGCGCTGCCCGCCACCCCCGACAAGATCAAGGCCGCCATCGAGAAGAAGGCTGCCGGCGGGGATCAGACGCCCGAGCCGTACTGGCTGGGCTCCACCCTCAACGACGAGCTGGATCTCATCAAGGCCAATCCCATGTAATAATTTCGTGTTCACAAAACCATAGTTTTGTGATATAATAAGCAGGGTACGTACTCCGTACCCTGCTTATTGCTTTATCGTTCAAGGAACGGCGGCCAAAGGTCGCCTTTACAAGGAGTTGATCTCATGCTTCCCTACACAATCGACGAGATTCGGCGCCGTGTCACGCCGATTGCGGAAAAATACAAGCTGCGGGCAGTTTATTTGTTCGGTTCTTACGCACGCGGAGAGGCTACGGCTGAAAGCGACGTGGACTTATTGGTGGACCTCTCCGGCTCCGGCATCAGCGGGCTTGCCTTCGGCGGCCTGTACGCCGACCTGGAGGATGCCTTGGAAACCGGACTGGACCTTGTTACGATCTCATCGCTGGAACGACCGACGGAGAGGCGCAGTCAGCTCCATTTTCGGGAGGCCGTCAATAAGGAAAGGGTGATGATCTATGCAGCAGCGTGATCTCCGCCTGCTGGAGCATATAGAGGAATATTGCGCCGATATCGCTTCGGCCATAGAGCAGTTTGGGCGGGATTATGACTCTTTTTGCAAAAATCACGCTTTTCAGTATACCGCTGCCTTCTGTATTTTACAGATCGGTGAGTTGGCCGCCAAGCTCTCGCCCGAGCTGCGAGAGGTCTCGGAATCGGAAATGAACTGGCGGCAGATCAAGGGCATGCGTAATATCGTCGTGCATGATTACGGCAATGTTGACCCAGAGATCATCTGGTCCGTTATCACAGAGGACATCCCCCGCTTGAAATCCTTCTGCATCAAATTACTAAACGAGAATAACTCTGAACTCTGAACGAATTAAGGAGTTGATCCTATGCTTCCTGAAGAAGCCACCTCGATCACCGCGGCCTGTTTCAATGCCGAGCCGGCCACCTGTTCTTTCGCCTGCCCCTTCCGCCTGGACCTGCGCGCCTTTCTGGAAAAGGCGGCGGGCGGCAAGTGGGCGGGCGCCTATAAGCTTCTGCGCAACGCCGCCGTCTTCCCGGTGGTGGCCGCGAAGCTCTGCCCCCACCCCTGTGAGGAGGCCTGCCAGCGCCGGGATATGGGGGACGAGCCCATCGCCGTGAACGCTCTGGAGCGGGCGGCCCTGCGATACGTGAAAAACCGCAAGGCGGAGTCTTACGCCATCCCGCCCAAGACGGAGAAGATCGCCGTCGTCGGCGCAGGCATGGCGGGGCTTTCCTTCGCCCTGCAGATGGCGCAGAAGAAGTTCAGCGTCACGGTCTTCGACAAGGCCGAGGGCTGGGGCGGCCGCCTGCGGAGCCACCCGGACTGGGCGGAATTCGACGAGGATATCCGCCTGCAGTTTTCCGTGGTCAAGTCGGAGTTCGTCTTCGGCCGGGAGATCGCGTCCCTGAATGAGCTGGCGGACTATGACGCCGTCTGTATCGCCACGGGCGCGGAGGGCGCCGACTTCGGCCTGCGGGACGGCTGGGACAGGGACACCGGCGCCGCGGCTGAGCCGAAGCTCTTCCTCAGCGGCGAATTAGTGGGCGACAGTCTTATGGAGGGCATCGCCCGGGGCCCCGGCCTGGCCCAGACGGTGGAGATCTACCTGCAGCTCGGCAAGGTCAATCCCCCGCAGACGGAGTATGAAAAGCACTACTGCGGCCATAAGCTGGACCATTCCGGCGCGGAAAAGAAGCCCCGCGTGGTCCCCGCCGAGGGGGAATACAGCGAGGAGGAGGCCAGGGCCGAGGCGGCCCGCTGCCTGCAATGCGACTGTGACGCGTGCATGACGGCCTGCGAAATGCTGAAAAAATACCGCAAG
>JAEETR010000040.1 GCA_016286595.1 Oscillospiraceae bacterium
AACAGACGAGAGGGGCAGGTGGTCTATTATTCCCTGGCGGACGACCACGTGAAGCTCATCATAGACATGGGTCTGGAGCATCTGCAGGAGGAAAAGTGATCTGTTTCCCGGACAAACCGGGGATTTTACGAGAATAAAGAAAGGGGAACCGCTATGAAAAAGAAATTCAAATGCGAAGTAGACTGCGCCGACTGCGCCGCCAAGATCGAGAGGGCCGTTAAAAAGGTGGATGGCGTGGAGGACGCCGCCGTCAACTTCATGACCCAGTCCTTTACCCTCACCGCTCCTGACGAGCGCTTTGACGAGGTCCTCGCCGCCGCCGTGAAGGCTGCGAAAAAGGCCGAGCCCGACGCGGTCATCTTCGTTAAATAACATTTTTCAGGCGCAAGACCGGTTCCGGCTTGCGCCTTGAAATCATGAGGTAAGACCCATGAATTCAAAGCAGAAAAAGACTCTATTGAGAATACTCGTCACCGCCGGGATATTTGCAGTGCTGCTGGCGCTGGAACTGACCGGACCTCTCAAGCGCCTGCCGGAGTGGCTGCGGTTCGCGCTGTATTTCGCGCCGTACCTGCTCATAGGTTACGACGTTATCCTGCGGGCCGTAAGAAATATCCGCTACGGCAACGTGTTCGAGGAACACTTCCTCATGAGCATCGCCACGCTGGCGGCCTTCGCCCTCGGCGCACTCGGAGACGGGGAGTACCCCGAGGCGCTGACGGTGATGCTCCTTTACCAGGTGGGAGAACTGTTCCAGAGCTGTGCGGTGGGCAGGTCGCGCAGGTCCATCACCGAGATGATGGAGCTGGTCCCGGAGTTCGCCAACCTTGAACGGGACGGCGGCATCGAGACGGTGGAGCCGGAGGCGGTCCACCCGGGCGACGAGATAGTCGTGCGCCCCGGAGAGAAGATCCCGCTGGACGGCATCGTCGTCGACGGAGAGTCCTTCGTTGACACCTCTGCGCTGACGGGAGAGAGCGTTCCCCGCCGGGTGAGGATAGGCCAGAGCGTGGTCAGCGGCTGCATAAACGGCGACGCCGTGCTGAAGATACGCGTAACGAAGGAGTACGAGGACTCCACCGTTTCAAAAGTGCTGGAGCTGGTGGAGAACGCCAGCTCGCGGAAGGCGCGGATAGAAAACTTCATCACCCGTTTTGCCCGGTACTATACGCCGGTGGTCACGGTATGCGCCGTGCTTCTTGGGGTGCTTCTGCCGCTGCTGGCACACGTGAGCTGGATGGACGGCGTGCGCAGGGCCTGCAACTTCCTCATCGTGTCCTGTCCCTGCGCGCTGGTGATATCCGTGCCGCTGGGCTTTTTCGGCGGAATCGGCGCCGCGTCGAAGATCGGCGTGCTGGTGAAGGGCTCCAACTATCTCGAGGCCGCAGCCGGCATAACCACTCTCGTCATGGACAAGACGGGAACTCTCACCAGGGGCGTTTTTGAGGTGACGGACATAATCCCAGCCGAGGGCGTCACGGAGAAAGAACTTCTGAAAGCGGCCGCCCACGGCGAGTGCTTCAGCACCCATCCCATAGCCCGCTCCGTGAAGGAGGCCTATGACGGCGTTATCGACGCCTCCGCCGCCGTGGACGCGTCCGAGATACCGGGACGAGGCATTTCCGTGACGTATCTCGGCAAACCGCTGCTGCTGGGCAACGAGGCTCTCATGGCCGAGGCGGGAGTGCGGTTCGAGCGGTGCATCCAGGCCGGTACGGTGGTCTACGCCGCGCTGGACGGTAAATATCTGGGCTGCATCGTCATCTCCGACGCGGTGAAGGACGGCGCCGGACAGGCCATCGACGACTTGAAGCGCTCCGGCGTGGAGGTGGTAATGCTCACCGGCGACAGACGCCCCGCCGCAGAAGCCGCTGCGAAGGAGCTGGGTATAGAGCGGGTTTTCCCGGAGCTGCTGCCCGCCGACAAGGTGTCCGAGGTGGAGACGATCATCGCCGACAGCCGCGGCGGCAGAGTGGGCTTCGTGGGCGACGGCATAAACGACGCCCCCGTGCTGATGCGCTCCGACGTGGGCTTCGCCATGGGTTCGCTGGGCAGCGACGCGGCTATAGAGGCCGCCGATATCGTGCTCATGGACGACGAGATAAGAAAGATACCCGCCACCATACGCATCGCTAAAAAGACAATAGGGATCGTCCGCTCCAACGTGGCTTTCGCCCTGGGCGTAAAGCTGCTGATACTCATACTCAGCGCGCTGGGCTTCGCCTCCATGTGGGCGGCGGTGTTCGGCGACGTGGGCGTGGCGGTGCTGTGCATACTCAATTCCATGCGGGCTCTCAGCGTAAAAAAGCAATATTGACACGATACGCGTGGAAAACCAGCGCGATATGTGATAGAATAGGCCGGGGGACGTCCCCCGGCCTATAACGTTATTCGAGGATCAGACTATGGATACAGAGAAAATCGATCTTGGCATTCTGCGGGAAAAGCTGGAACGGGCGAGAAGGATTGACGCCCTCGCCGCGGAGCTTGCCGGCCGCCTTGACAGACAGCGCGCGTCGGCGTCGGAGACGGCCGCCGCCCTTGAAAAGAGCAGGACCTCCCTGGGCAGAATGGAGAAGGGCGTGGTCAAGGCATTTTACACGTTGCTGAACAAGCGGGATGAGCGCACCGAAAAGCTGCGGCAGGAGACTGCCCGGTACGAGGCTGAGGCCCGGCAGACAGGCCTGCAGATATCCGAGCTGGAGCGGGAACTGACCAAGCTGGGTGAGGAGAGAGCGGAGCTGGGGGACGCGGAGGCGGCTTATCACGCGGCCTTCGGCGCCAGAGCCGAGGCTATCATGGCCGCGGGAGGACCCGCGGCGGACAGACTCGCGCAGCTTCGCCGGGATATGGACGAACAGAACGGGGTCATCGCCGAGACTGAGGAGGCCCTGGAGATAGGTCGGCAGGTGCTGGCGAAGATAGTGCGCATCGAGGACCATCTGGAGGGCGCGGAGACCTGGGGAGCCTACGACCTTATGGGCGGAGGCGGTATATCGGGCCTTGCCAAGCACTCCCAGCTGGACGACGCCCAGACCGAAGCCAACGAGCTTCGTCCCCTTCTTGAGCGTTACCGCAGCGAGCTGGCGGACGTGTCCATCGACGGGGATATTCAGGTACAGATAGAGGGTATGCTGAAATTTGCCGATTTCTTCCTGGACGGTTTCTTCGCCGACGCCTCGGTGCTGAAAAAGATACACCAGTCCCAGGAAAAGATCGCCGCAACGAAGGAGAAGGTGGAGCTGGTGCAGCGCCGCCTTGACAGTTCTCGCCGGGAGGCCCAATCCAGACTGGAGGAGCTGGACAGACAGGAGAGCGAACTTATCATAAACGCATAGGAGGTAAGATGAGGGAGAGAAAACGTATCTTCACGGTCGTACTGTTTATCGTTTACGCCGGGGTCATGGTGTGGCTTTTGTTCCTTCAGCGCTCAAGACCCTGCGATACCGCCGCTGACTACGCCTCCGCGCTGCGCTATAACACCAATTTTACGCCCCTGCGCACCATAAACGAACTGTGGTGGCTCTTCCGCAACAGCACGAACCGCTATCTTGTGGGGTTTGCCGCGGTGAACCTCATCGGAAACGCGGCGGCCTTCATCCCCGCGGGATACCTCATGCCGGCGATATGGAAGCGCATGAGGCGGTTCTGGCTCTTTCTGCCGACCGTGACGCTTATTATCGTCCTCATCGAGGCGGTGCAGCTGTTCACGCTTCTGGGAAGCTGCGATATTGACGACCTCATCCTCAACCTGCCGGGAGCGCTGATCGGGTGGGTGATATACGCGCTCACACACAGACGTAAAAAATAAAACGCCGTCGGCCGACGGCGTTTTTTATACGCGAAGACCCCGGCCGGATCGTCCGGCCGGGGTCGAATATTATCCTCTTTTCTTCATATGAGCCTTGACGGCCTCAAAGGTGACGTCGCTTATGTCGTGCTCGATCTTGCAGGCGTCTGCCGCGGCGGTCGCCTCGTCCACGCCCACGGCCATGAGCATCTTCGTCAGGACCTGATGGCGCTCATATATCTTCTCGGCTATGGCTCTGCCTTTTTCCGTGAGGGTGATGTGGTTGTCACCGTCAACGTCTATATATCCGCCCCTCCTGAGCTGCGGCATGGCGCGGCTGACAGAGGCCTTTGAAAACTTCATCTCGTCCACTATGTCGATGGCACGGACCGCGCTCTGCCGAAGAGACAGCACGAGGATGGTCTCGAGATACATCTCGCCCGATTCCCGCATTCCGGAACCTCCTTCGGTGAAAAATGGTTTATTTTCCGCTCTTATTATATTCTTGTCCCGTAATTAAGTCAAGTTTGCCGCACCTGCGGCCGGTGCCGCGAACTCTCACCGTCCGGTCACGCCCGTGCCTTCGGACCCGGTTTTCCCGTCGGGTCCTATATAATGGGCGCACAGCATCGTGAGATCGTCGAACTGCTCGGCGTCGCCCACGAAACCGTCCACCGCCGCGCGGACCTTTCTGAGTATCTCCTCCGGCGTGTCGCCGGTGGCGGTGTTGAGGGCGTCCAGCATCCTGTCGGTACCGAAGAGCGTATTGCCCGCGTCGGTGGCCTCGGGGACGCCGTCGGTATAGAGGAATATCTTCGCGCCGGGGGCAAGAGTAAGCTCGTACTCCTTGTACCTGACGCCGTCCATGCCGCCGATAACGAAACCGTGCTTGTCCCTGAGAAGCTCGAACCGTCCGCCGGGCTGCAGGATAACGGGATACTCGTGACCCGCGTTGGCGGCGACGAGCTTGCCCGTGGATATCTCCAGGATGCCCAGCCATACTGTGACGAACATCTCCTCACGGTTGTTTGAGCAGATGGCCGCGTTCGTATCGGTGAGGATCTGACCGGGGGATTTGCCCATCATGGCGTTGTTCGCCAGGATGATACGGGAGGCCATCATGAACAGCGCCGCCGGCACGCCCTTGCCGGATACGTCGGCCATGACCATGCAAAGATGGTCGTCGTCCACGAGGAAGAAGTCGTAAAAGTCGCCGCCCACCTCCTTGGCGGGGTCCATGGAGGCGTAGATGTCGAATTCAGGCCTGTCGGGGAAGGCAGGGTAGATGTTGGGCAGCATGTCCGCCTGTATGCGGGTGGCAAGGGAGAGCTCGGTGCTTATGCGCTCCTTTTCGGCGGTGATCTCTGTTATCTGGGCGATGTAATCCTTTGCCCGCTTCGACAGCGTGGCGAAGGACTCGGCCAGCACCTCTATCTCGTCGCCGGTGCGGTACGCGTCCTCCATCGCGAAAACGGAGTCGGCGCCGTGCATGGTGTTGATGCGCTGGGTCATACGCTCCAGAGGCTTGACCACCCGGCTGGACATGACGAGCGCTCCGGCGATGGCCAGGACCACCACCGCGGCGGTGAGTACGATGAGCGTCTGCATGGAGTGCCGGGACCCTTCGGTATAGGTCTTGAGAGATTTGGCGTTTATATCGTCGTACCGGGCCAGCATTACCCTCGCGGGCTGCAGTGTCACGGCCTTGTCGACCATCGAGATGACGGTCCAGCCCAGGCTCGGCATGGGGGAGGCGCTCATATAGTAGGATTTACCGTCTACGCTTATGACCTCAAGTTCGGTGCTGCCCTCCAGCGCTCTGGTGACGAACCCGGCGAACTCGGCGTTGCCGCAGGCGCGCAGATCGGGAGCGTCGGAGGAGAGCTGCGCCTTGAGAAGACCGCTGCCCTTGGGGGAGAACAGCATCTGTCCGTTCCCGTTTATCACGCACACGAAGCCCTCTTCGGAGGCGGTGCTCTCAATGTAATCGCTGATGGAGGTGAGGTACACGTCGGCCGCCACCACAGCCATGAGCCTGCCGTACTGATAGACGGGCGCGGCGCACTCCAGCATGGGGTTGTCGGTGTAGGCGTCGATCTCCACGCCGGTGAATATCAGCTCCCCGGCCTCCGCGGCCTGCACGTACCAGGGGCGATTGCGGATGTCGAGATTGAGGGGGGTGCCGTCTTCCGACAGGAAAACGCCGGGACGGTCGTTGACGAGTATCATGTTGCCGTCGGCGGTGCCGACAAAGCAGCTGCTCATGGCGTCGGAATTCTGGTACATGGCAAGCATGACCTCACTCATATTGGCCATGAGGCCAAGAGAATGCGAGTTCTGGGGATTTACGCCGTCCTCATGGATGAGCTGGGCGGAGGGGACGCCCTCGTTGACCGCCGACGGTATGAACACGTAGCGGGGGGTGAAACTGCCGGCGTTCTCAAACAGCTCTGTGGCGAAGGCCTGCAGCGTCATCACGTCGGTGCGCACGTCGCCGAACAGATCGTCGGCTATGTACGCCTGCAGACCGGTGATGCGCCTCATGGAAGTGTCGAGCACGGCCTCCATGGTCTCCTGCGACACGTCCACGATGGACTGCTGCTGCAGAGCGCCGGCGTCCTCCACGATCGTGGAAAGGTTCCGCTGGTGCCACGCCGTCACGGCGGAATATACACCCATGAGCAGCAGAATAAAAATCAGTACCAGGTTGAAGATCTTATTCTGAAGTCCGCCGATTTTGATTCCCCTGATAATTCTCATTTACCGTTCTCCTTCACCCGCGCCGCTGCGTTTCGGAACTTCCCGCCGGGTGTCAAATCGTAATGACCGCAATATGATAATATAATACCATCACGGCTCGGTTAATGCAAACGATAAAAAGGCGTCCGGCGGCGGATACCGGCCGGAATGCGTCGTTATTTCTGTTGAAAAATCAAAATCAGTGTATATAATGGGATTATAATACATAATGCCGCGATAGACATATTTCAGACGAAGGGGGGACCGGACGTGTATCTGCGCTCGATATACATATCCAACGGCGTCGGCATTTTCCTGCTGATGATGCTGTTTTACGTTTCCCGTTCCAGAATATCCCGGAGACGGCTTGAGGACAAACTGTACGCGTTTATGATCTTCGGCGTCATGCTCGCCTGCGCTATGGAGGCCCTTTCCTACACCATCGACGGCATGACCTTTTCCGGGGCGAGAATACTCAACTATGCGGCCAACACATACCTGTACTCGGCAAACGTGCTGCTGCCCTTCAGCGTGCTGATATACGTGGATCTGGGGCTTTATGACGACGTCAGCCGCATATGGAAGAAATACAAGCCCCAGATAATCCTTTGCGCGGTGATGATCCTGGCGACCGTTCTCAACGTATTCACACCCGTATCCTATTACATATCGCCGGAAAACGTGTATGAGCGCAGGCCGCTGAGCTATCTCTACTACGCGGTGATATTCTATTACTGCGCCACGGCGATCCTGCTTACGCGGCGCTATGAGAGGGAGAACGGCGCCAAGGCGTTTTTCAGCATAAACATGTTCCTGCTGCCGATACTCGTGGGCGCCGGGGTGCAGTTCCTCGTTTACGGGCTTTCCCTGGCGTGGCTGTCCGCCGCGGTGGGACTCGTGGGCCTTTACATGATGCAGCAGAACGAGATGGCGTATATCGACGCTCTGACAGACACTTATAACCGCCAGTTCCTCAACCTGATACTGTCCGCGTGGATGGGCAGGGGCAGGAGCTTTGCCGGCGCTATGCTGGATGTGGACAGCTTCAAGAGCATCAACGACAATTACGGACATTCCGAGGGCGACAGAGCGCTGCGGATACTTGCCGACTGCCTGAAGAAGGCCCGGATGGAGCGGGAACTCGTGTTCCGCTTTGCCGGAGACGAGTTTATAATCCTCAAGATGGCCGGCACCGTTGAGGAACTGGAAAAGTATATGGACAGAGTAAACAACCTTCTGGCGGGG
>JAEETR010000041.1 GCA_016286595.1 Oscillospiraceae bacterium
CGGCGGTTACGGTCCAGCCGCCGTCGTACTCGGGATAGGTGCAGGTGAGAACGCCGTCATAATCCAGCGTCACCGTGACCTCCGTCTCCTCCTCCGGGTACAGGTATATAACGGGCTTGGCACTGGTATGACTCCCACCTGTATCCCAGATTTCAGTACAGGCCGCAAGAGAAAGCGTCATAACGAGCGCGAGGATTATAGCAAACAGCTTTTTCATTTTTGCCTCCTTTCAGAGGGGCGGGTTCAGTCCTCTTCTTTTTCCCATTCACGGGTGTAGGCCACGGCCTTCCACCAGCGGCGCAGACGTTTTTTCTGCTCCTCAGGGCTCATTTCCGGGGTGAACGTCCGGCCCACGGCCCAGTTCTTGGCCACGTCGGCCCTGTCGGCCCAGTAGCCCACCGCGAGACCGGCAAGATACGCCGCGCCCAGCGCCGTGGTCTCCAGGCACACGGGCCGCACCACGGGGGACTGGTTGATATCCGCCTGGGTCTGCATGAGGAGGGCGTTGGCCGACGCGCCGCCGTCCACCTTCAATGAGGACAGCACCATGCCGGAGTCGGCCTCCATGGCCTTCAATACGTCGTAGGTCTGGTAGGCCAGGGAATCGAGAGTGGCGCGGATGATGTGGTACTTGTTCACACCCCGGGTAAGGCCCACGATGGCGCCCCGGGCGTAGGCGTCCCAATAGGGGGCGCCAAGACCGGTGAAGGCGGGGACCACGTAGCAGCCGTTGCTGTCGGGCACCTTCCGGGCGAAATACTCGCTGTCGGCGGCGGAATCTATGACGCCCAGCTGGTCCCGCAGCCACTGTATGGCGGAGCCCGCCACGAACACAGAGCCCTCCAGGGCGTACTCCACCTTGCCGCCCACGCCCCAGGCGATGGTGGTGACAAGGCCGTTCTTGGAGAATACGGGCTTTTCGCCGGTGTTCATCAGCAGGAAGCAGCCGGTGCCGTAGGTGTTCTTGGCCTGACCCGGCTCAAAGCAGGCCTGGCCGAACAGGGCGGACTGCTGGTCGCCGGCGGCCCCGGCTATGGGGATGGGCCCGCCGAAAAGACCGGGCAGCGTCTCGCCGTAAACGCAGCTGGAGGGCTTCACCTCCGGCAGCATGGAGCGGGGGATATCAAGGCGCCTCAATATGTCCTCGTCCCACTCAAGCTTCGTGATATTGAAAAGCATGGTGCGGCTGGCGTTGGAGTAGTCGGTGACGTGAGCCCTGCCCCCGGTGAGCTTCCAGATGAGCCAGGTCTCGATGGTGCCGAACAGCAGCTCGCCCTTCTCCGCCCGTTCTCTCGTGCCGGGAACGTGGTCCAGGATCCAGCGGATCTTCGTACCGGAGAAGTAGGGGTCGATGACGAGACCGGTCTTCTCCCGGTACACGTCGGTGAGGCCCTCGGACATCAGCTGGTCGCAGAAGTCGGCGGTGCGCCGGTCCTGCCACACTATGGCGTAGCTGACGGGCTTGCCCGTGGCCTTGTCCCACACCACGGTGGTCTCACGCTGGTTGGTTATGCCGATGGCGGCTATGTCTGCGGCTGTGGCCTCGGCCTTGGTCATGGCCTCCGCCGCCACCTCGCACTGGGTGTGGAATATCTCCTCCGCGTCGTGCTCCACCCAGCCGGGACGGGGGAAGTACTGGGTGAACTCCCGCTGGGCCACGCTTACGATGCGCCCCGCGCGGTCAAAGAGGATACAACGGCTGGAAGTGGTGCCGGCGTCAAAGGCCATTACGTATTTCGACATAAATGCTGCCTCCGTTTGTTTTCGTGATGATTATATTATACCAGTTGGCGCGGCAAAAACAATGCTTTGCCGTGTTCACGGCGCAAAAAACCCGCCCGGTAAGGGGCGGGTAATGGGAGTTACAGGGCCTTTTCCGGCTGCTTCACCTTCACGCAATAGCCGGTGACGTCAGACACCGTCTCGCCGTCTACCTGGGCGGTGGCGGTCTGCTCGTAGCTTACGGTGACCTCGGTGCCGGTGAGTATCACCACGCCCTCGGAGCCCTCGTGGGAGCCCTGAAGGAACTTCGGGAAGGTCATCAGCGTTTTGAGACGGCTGGGACAGTGGAATATCATGACGGTCACCTGACGGGGCAGGGCGGTGCGGTCCTGCCGGGGAGCCACCTTCATGCCGCTGCCGAAGTACCTGCCGAACATGGTGGCGGAAAGCCACACGTCGTCGAATCTGTACTCCTTCCCGTCCACGGTTATTACGGCGGAGCGGGGACGGAAGCTGAAGAGAAGGGCCTTCAGGGCGATGGCGGTATAGTTGGCGTGGCCCTTCAGCGCCTTGAGACGGTCGAACTCCCTGCATACGTAGCCGTCCAGACCGCAGCCCAGACCGTTGAGGAAGCGGCGCTCCTCACCGTTGACAATGGCGACGGGCAGGTCCCGGATGTACTCGTTTATCAGCACGGGACCGTCTTTTCTGCTGCGGCCTATGTCCCGCAGGAAGTCGTTGCCGCTGCCGGCGGCGTAGAAATATATGTCGCAGGCCGGGTCTATGCCGGCCATGTCGTTGACGAAATGGTGGAGGGTGCCGTCCCCGCCGCAGACGATGACGCTGTCACCGGCGCCGAGACCGGAGAAAAACTCCCCGTAATCGCCGATTGCGGTGATGTCCCGGAGCTCCGCTCCGTCGCCGTATTCGGCCTTGAGCGAAGAGGCGGCCGCGGAGCACTGACCGCCGGAGGACAGGGGATTGTAGAGAATAAAGCGTTTGCTCATTGTCCGTACACCTCATATTCAGCGCTGATCCTGTCAAGACCCCGTTCCATCAGCTCTCTCACGGCTGTGCCCACCTCCACGGTGGTGTGGCTTGCGACGAAATCCCTGTCGACCACGCCGCAGACTGTCACGGGCACCACGGTGGAGCGGAAGGGGAACCGTTTGAGGATATAGTCGGTGTTGCGCATGGCGGCCACAACGATGGGCACCTGCGCTCTGGTGGCGATCTTGAAAGCCCCGTTGCGGAAGGGTTTGAGAGCCCGGTCGTGGTTGGTGCCGCCCTCGGGGAACACGCACAGGGACGTCTCGCCCCGGTCCAGTATCTCCACCGCGTCGTTGATGGTTGTCACGGCGGAGCGGGCGTCGTTCCGGTCTACGTACAGACCGCCGGCGGCGTGGCCGAGCTTGCCGATAAAGCCCATCTTTTTGACCTCTTTTTTCATAATGAAGGCCAGCTCCGGCTTTTTCATAAGGGCCATCAGGGCCAGGGGGTCCGCCAGGAACCTGTGGTTGCACACGAGAAGGAACCGCCCCTCGGAGGGCATCAGCTCCCGGCCGGTGATATCCACTTTAACCCATACCAGCTTCAGCACCAGCGCCATGGTCAGCCCCACCACGTACTGATAGAAGGGCCGGATCCTCTTTACCGGCTTTTCGTCGTCGATGAAAAGACCCAGCACGGCGAGAAAAGCGGCGTGCAGCGCCGTCAGCGCCAGGAAGAAGCCCAGCCACAGCGCAAGGATCAGAAGCACCGTCCCGACCGCGCCGGAACAGGACAGGCACAGTCCCGTCAGTATCCCGGCAGCCAGGGACAGAACAAGATAAACGTAAAAAAGCATAACCCGCCTCAAAAAGTGAAATGAGAAAAAACATAAATTTAGTTTATTTCCTCAGCCCCGATTTGTCAATAATCCGGCGAAGGATCAAAGCGAATATTGACAAAGACCGACGTTTTTCTATATATTTGTATCAAGGGAGGCGATTTAATGAAAAGCCATGAAAGAGTCATGCGATACATGAAGCTGGGAAAAAACCTCAGCACCGCGGCGTTCATAATCAGCATTATCGGTGCGTCCATCTGCCTTATCGGCCTTGCCGTCAGTCTGCTGGCCTCCGACGTGAAGATCTTCGGCCGGGAGCTGGAGAAGCTTTTCTATATGGCTCCGGAGCTGGAGGAGCGGGGGCTTAACGCCGCCCTCATCGCCGCAGCGGCCTATTTTCTCATAGAACTGATGCTGGCCTTTGAATCGAAGACCTATTTCTCCAACGTGGTAAAAGAGGGCACGCCCTTCACCGTAGAGGGCGCGAAGGAACTGCGGGGCCTGGGCATAAAGGCCATAATCCACCCGGGCCTGGAGATAATCGTGGACGTGGTGATAAGCCTCGTTCTGGGCCATATCGACAGTTTCATCCTCGAGCTGGGCTTCGGCGCGGGAGTGGTCATCGCCCTGGGAGTGATGATGGTACTGATGTCCTCCGTGTGCCGCTACGGGGCGGAGCTGCGGGGCGACGGGGAGGAGTAAGGACTCCGACAGTTGACAATATCAAGCCGTTGGGTATATTATAATGGTTGTCTATGACAAATAATATACCCGGACGACAGCCGGGCACGCTGTGAAAGGCGGGTCTTGTAATATGGCGCTTACAAAGCTTTTCCCCATGGTGCAGTTCAAAAAGGATACCTGGGAGATCGACGAGTTCGACTGTGCCAGCATATTTCTTCTGGTGGGCACGGAGCGGGCCATGGTCATCGACTGCGGCATGGGCATAGGCGACCTGCGGGGAGCCGTGGAGATGATAACCGACAAGCCCCTCGTGTGCGTGATAAGCCACGGCCACGTGGATCACACCGGCAACGCCCGGCAGTTCGACGAGATATGGATAAACCCCAGGGACGCCGCCGCACCGATCCCGCAGAGCCTTGAGCGCCGGAAATGGGACACCGAGCGTATAGCCCGGCGGCAGAAGGGCTGTATCGGCGCGCCGTACACCATGTTCAATCTCTACCCCTACGATATCGACGTGGACCTTCGGGACGGCGCTGACGAGAAGATGCCCGTTATCCGCGAACTGACCGACGGCATGAAGTTCGATCTGGGGGGCGGCAGGATCGTCACCGCTTACGACTGCCCCGGCCATACAAAAGGAGAGATGGTGTTCCTGGACGAGATGACGCGCACGCTCATCGCCGGCGACGCCCTCAACTTCAACCTGGGCGTCAGCGCCTGCCCGGTGGAGACGACCCTGCGCTATCTGAAGCGCCTGAGGGATATGGGCGACAGGTACGACGGCATCTGGAACGGCCACCACGATTTCCGGGCGCTGGGCATGCCTCTTGACGAGGACTGTCTGCCCAACGTTATCGCCATTCTGGAGGACGCGCTGGCAGGGCATATCGTCCCCTGCGAGACGCCGTCGTTCTGGGGTCAGAGCATACCGCTGACGTACGGCGTCAGGACCAACGACCAGACCAACGCGCCCGCGGCAAGGCCGGAAACGTCGAAGCCTGCCCGCCGGATAACTCTCCGCCGGGGAAGAAACTTTGTGGGAATCGACGCCGACAACATATACGAGAAAAAGGAGCAGGTCTGACCTGCTCCTTTTTTGGTTTACGCCCATTCGAAGTTGTCTTTTCCGGCCCCCAGCTCGAAGTGGTATTTTACTATGCCCAGATCCAGCTTCGTCAGATTCCCGGCGGGAGCCTCGGCCTTCACCCTGCGGCCCTCCAGCGTAAAGAGGAATCTTTGCTGATTCACGGCGGTGGGTGCCGTCATGGCGGCCTCCATACCGGCCCGGAACCAGCCGGGCGCGTCGTCCCCTGCGCGGCACAGCCGTGACAGGGGCTTGTTTTTGTGAGGGACGCCCTGGTTTGCCCCATATCCCAGGGCGATGAGCATCCTGACCCGCTTTCCGGGACCGGAGGGCACCGTCACCGCCTTTTTCCGGTAGGTCAGCGCCACCCAGCAGGTGTTAAGTCCCAGCATCTGGGCCTGCAGCACCAGCATCTCGCCGTAATATCCCAGCTCCTCGTCGGAGCCGGCGGGGCCGTCGGCCACGATATAGTTGCGGCAGCCTCTGAAACGGCCGTAATGGGCCAGGGGGCCGGAAAACGCCCTGGGCTCCTCCAGCACGAGAGTGAAGGTCAGGCCGGTACTCTTGTTGATCGTCTCCATGTTCTCCCGCAGCGCCTGGGCCTTGTATTCCTCTATGGGCCTGTCGAGATACTGCCTTACGCTGTGACGGGCCCGCATGGCCTCCATAATATCCATGGGAAAGCTCCTTTCACCTTTACTGTACTGAATAATAAACCAAAGCGGCCGCGATTTCAAGAGGTACGGGCATCACGGGCGCTCCGTGCATAAAATGTGACAGCGCCGAGGTATCGGCGCAGCACAACAAACCATGGAGGTGCCTGTATGGCAACTTTTACTAACCGGGCGGCCCTGACCTACAACGGCGGCACCGCCTCCTCCAACGTGGTGACCGGGGAAATTCTGGAGACGGCGGATATTTCCAAGACCACCTCCGCCGACAGCTACAC
>JAEETR010000042.1 GCA_016286595.1 Oscillospiraceae bacterium
CTCATCCCCCACATGCCCGGCTGGGACGAGTGGTGCCGCGAGACGGCCCGCCGCTTCACCGAGCACGGCTACGCCGTAGTGTGCCCGGACATCTACTCCAGAGTCGGCAAGGGCATCCCCACCGACATCTCCGGCAAGGCCCGCGAGATGGGCGGCGTGCCCGACGACTGCGTGATGGGCGATACGAAGGCGTCTCAGGAATTCCTGAAGAGCCAGTACAACTCCAACGGCAAGGTGGGCGTCATCGGCATGTGCTCCGGCGGACGTCACGCATTCCTTGCCGCCTGCACCGTGGACGGCTTTGACGCCGCGGTGGACTGCTGGGGCGGCGGCGTTGTCGCCTCTCCCGACCAGCTGACCCCTGCCCGTCCCGTGGCCCCCATCGATTACACCGAAAAGCTGAGCATACCTCTGCTGGGCATCTTCGGCAACGACGACAAGAATCCCCCTCCCCAGGACGTGAACACCCTTGAGGAGCGCCTGAAGGCCGCCGGAAAGAACTACGAGTTCCACCGCTACGACGGCGCCGGACACGGCATATGGTACTACGACAAACCCATGTACCGTCAGGAGCAGGCCATGGACTCCTTCAACAAGACCATAGCCTTCTTCGACAAATATCTGAAATAACTTTTTTCATACGACTGCGGGGAACGTAAAATGGCGGCAGACGCTGCGGTGAAAACTGAAAAAGAGCCCTTCGTCGTGATGGCCAAGCCCGTGGGCTCGCTGTGCAATCTTGCCTGCACCTACTGCTACTATCTGGAGGCGGGCAGCCGCACGGGCATAGCCCAGGGCGAGCGCATGAGCGATGAGACGCTGGAGCAGTTTATCCGCACCTACATAGCCGACAGCCCGGGGCCCACCGTATCCTTCACGTGGCACGGCGGCGAGCCCAGCCTGGCCGGGATCGATTTCTACGAGAAGGCGCTGCGCCTGCAGAAGAAGTATCTGCCGAAGGGCTGGCAGTGCTGGAACAACCTGCAGACCAACGGCTTGCTGCTGGACGACAAATGGTGCCGGTTCCTGGGGGAAAACCACTTTGACGTGGGTCTGAGCGTGGACGGCGCGCAGTGGCTCCACGACACATATCGCCTCGACCGGGGCGGTCACGGCACCTTTGAGCGGGTGGCGGAGACTGCCCGGCGGCTCATGGAGCACGGCGTAAAGCCCGACCTTCTGTGTACCGTCACCTCCGACGCGGTCAAGGACCCCCTTTCCGTCTACCGTTCCCTCCGCTCCTTCGGCACGGGGTGGATGCAGTTCATCCCCATCGTGCGCCGCGCCCCCGACGGGGGCGTGACGCCGGATTCCGTGACTCCGGAGGGCTACGGCCGGTTCCTGTGCGCCATTTTCGACGAG
This sequence comes from Oscillospiraceae bacterium, assembly GCA_016286595.1. Lineage (GTDB taxonomy): Bacteria > Bacillota > Clostridia > Oscillospirales > Oscillospiraceae > RUG626. Next base: position 1,363 of record JAEETR010000042.1, read on the forward strand.
TGGATCACCCACGACCTGGGCCGGTGCGACGTGCAGCTCTTCGCCGAGACGGCCACGGTGCTGGCGGGGATGCCCTCGAACCTGTGCTGGATGGCCCCCGTGTGCGGGCGGGTGCTGATAGTGGAGCGGGACGGAAGCGTGTTCTCCTGCGACCATTTCGTGGACGCGGAGCACCGCATAGGCGACGTGTTCTCCTCCCGGCTCATCGACCTGGCCGACCTTCCCCGGCAGAGAGCCTTCGGACAGTCGAAGCAGACGGCCCTGCCGTCGAAATGCAGGGCCTGCCCGTGGCTCAAGACCTGCAGCGGCGGGTGCATAAAGGACCGCTTCGCCGCGGACGAAAACGGCGAGCCGGGTCTGAACTATCTGTGTCCGGGTCTTGAAATGTTCTTCTCCCACGCCAACAGGCCCATACGCATGGCCCGGCGGCTCATCCGTCAGGGCATGAGTACCGAGGCGGTCATGGAGAAGATAAGGCAGTACCTGGCGGAAAACGGACAATAAAAAAAGCCCCGGCCGGGTATCCGGCCGGGGCTTTTTATGCCGCTCATCTGTCGTAATACTTTCTCATTATCTCACGGACCACGTCCTCCCGGCCCCTGAGTATCATCCGGGCGGTGCCGCCTATACGCTCGAAGTTGAAAAGGAGCCCGCCGCTGCCGTCGTGGGCGCTGACCTGGGCGCAGAAGAAATCCGCGATCTTCATTGCTTCCACCAGACCCACCTGCAGGTCAAGGATAACGCACGTTTCGCTGTCGGTCTTCCCCGTATCGGCCAGGAAATCGAAGATCACGGCCCTGTTCTTGGCCTCGATGCCCGGCTTCACGTTGGGGTCGCTGAAAAAGGCGGACACCTGCTCGTCGGTAAAAGCCCATACTCCGCCCTTCTTCTCTCCCTGCAGAAGGCCCGATTTGATGTAATTGCGCAGAGTGCGGGTGGTGAAGCCCGTCATAAGGGCCACCTCGTTTATGTTGTATATGCTCTTCACGGTCATATCTCCTTATTCGTATTGAAGTCCGGCTTCTGATAAGAGCATAACACGGAGCATATCTCATTTCAATTTGAAATACCGGGACTTTTTCATATGAAAAGTTCCGCCTTTTTCCTATTTGGCGGCGATCCTGGCCGTTTTAAGAAG
>JAEETR010000043.1 GCA_016286595.1 Oscillospiraceae bacterium
AAATCATCTTAAGTAAAAACACCACCATATTTCAGATATCGATATACAACAAGAACACCCGTTAACCAAAAAATGAAAACAGGTTTCCATAATGCTATTCTAATCATTTTACCCCCAAAAACGTGCCTGTGTCAAGGATTTGTTTATTATGGCAAGGGCGGAGCGCGAAGAACGCGGGAGAGAACCATACGCTCTCTCCCGCGTCGGGAAACGTATTATTTGCCGGCGATTCAGCCCTTTACGGCGGCTTCGAGGAAATCCAGCGCCTCCGAGGGGGTGGCGCAGGAGTTGAAAAGCCGCAGGTCCTCTATAGCCATAAAGTGCTTCACGGCCATGTTTTCCAGCAGCGTCACCAGCTCGCCGTAATGGTTCAGGGTGTTGAGAAGGGCGATGGGCTTGTCGTGCTGCTTCAGCTGTTTGAGGGTGATGACCTCCACCAGTTCCTCCAGGGTGCCGATGCCGCCGGGGGCGGCGATGAACGCGTCGGCCCTGTCTATCATTATCGTCTTGCGCTCCGACATTGTGTCGGTAAAGACGAACTCCGCCGCTTCCTTGTACAGCACGCCCTCCGTGTCGAAGAACCGGGGCGCCACGCCCACGACCCTGCCGCCGCCTGCCGCGGCGGCCCGCGCCATGGCTCCCATGAGCCCGCTGGCCCCTCCGCCGTATATGAGCGCGTGGCCCCGCCGCGCCATGGCGGAGCCAAGCTCCTCGGCGGCGGCGAAGAACCGGGGATCGATGTTGTCCTTTGAGGCGGAGAATACGCAGATGTTCATAGGCACCTCACGTGTTTGAGATCGGATTGCCACATTCTACCATAGATCGCCCTGCCGCGCAATGAAAATCAACACCGGGGCCGTAACGGCCCCGGTGTTGAAAGGAGAAGTGCGGGATGAACGCACGTTTTTGATCCTGCGTATCGTCAGACTCAGCCGCACAGGGACTGGAAGGTGGTCCAGACCAGAGAGTGCTGCTCGTCGGCCTCGGCGGAGATGTTCTCGATCATCTCCATGTTGCCCTTATCGATGGAGTCGGGCAGGGTCAGGAAGGACTGATACTCCTCGGAGATGTACTTGTCCGCGGCGGCGGTGGTGCAGTAGTAGCCCAGCCACTCGAAGCAGGCGGCGGCGGTCTCCGGCTCAAGGATGTAGTCCAGGAACTTGTAGGCGGCGTCAGCGTTGGGGGCCTTGGAGGGGATGAAGCCGGCCATTATGCCGAAGCCGATGCCCTCCTTGGGATATACCACCTTGAGGTCGGGGTTCTCCATGACGGCCTGGGTCACCTGGGAGGTGTACATCACGGCGGCGGATATCTCGCCGGACAGAAGGTCGTCCTGCAGGAAGTCGTCCTTTATCACGCGGATATTGGGGGCCAGCTCGTTGAGCTTTTCACCGGCGGCGGCGATCTTGTCCAGGTCGTTTATGTTGTAGCTGTAGCCCAGGACCTTCATGGCCATGCCGTCGATAACGCGGTAGTTGGCTATGATGCCCACGCTGTCGGCAAGGGAGGGATCCCACAGGTCGGAGTAGCCCGTTATGTCGATGCTGACCGCGTCGGGGTTGTATACGATGGTCTGCACGCCGGCGCCGTAGGGCACGGTGTACTCATCGGAGGGGTCGTAGAACTGGCCCTGATACAGGGGGTTCACGTTGCCGATGCGGGATATCTTGGACTTGTCCAGCTTCTGGACGAGATTTTCGGATATGGCCATCTCGATGATGTAGTCGTCAGCTATGATCAGGTCATAGTCGCCGCCCTCGGCGGCCTCCAGCTTGGCCAGCATGGTCTCGTCGTAGTCAAAGGTCACGTAGTTGATCTTGATGCCGGTATCCTTCTCAAAACCGTCCAGCACCTCCTGGGGGAACATGCCCTCCCAGGTGTAGAGGTTCAGCGTCTTGTTGGAGCTGCCGCCCTTGGAGCAGCCGGACAGGACCGCGAGTATCATCAGCGCGGCCAGTACGAGAGCAATGGTTTTCTTCTTCATTTTCGGTCTCCTTATTCGTTTTCCGTTTTGTTTTCACCGTCCCCGGAGGGGCGGGCGCCGTTCCTGCGCCGGGACAGCTGTATCAGCAGCACTATGGCCAGCGTGGCCAGGAACATGAGAGTACACAGGGCGTTTATCTTCGGCGTCACGCCCACCTTCAGCGATGTGTATATTTTCAGGGGAAGGGTGTTCACGCCCACTCCCGTGACGAAGACGCTTATGACCACGTCGTCTATGCTCATGGCGAAGCTCAGGAGCATGCCCGTGGCGATTGCGGGGGCTATCATGGGCAGGGTCACGTCCAGAAACGCCCGGCCACGGCTGGCCCCCAGGTCCATGGCCGCCTCCACGTAGCTGGGGTCGATGCCCACAAGACGGGACTTCACCTGCATGTAAACGTAGGGAATGCAGAAGCTGGTGTGGGCTATCATCAGCGTGAGCATGCCGAACTTGAGCCCGATGAGGGAGAAGAAGGCCAGGTCCACCATGCCCAGGATGATCTCCGGGGTGATGATGGGTGAGGTGGCCACGTACTCCATGGTGCCCTTGGCGGGCAGCTTCGCCTTCGCCATGCCCACGGCGCCGAGAGTGCCGATAACGGCGGCGCATATGCCGGAGCCCACGCCCAGGATGAGGGTGTTTATAAGGGCTGCCAGGATATCGTCGTCGGCGAAGAGCTGGCGGTACCAGTCCATGGTGAAGCCGGTCCAAACGCTGGACAGCCGGCTTTTGTTGAAGGAATAGGCTATTATCAGCACGATGGGCAGGTACATCAGCACCAGCATCACGGCCAGATAAACGGAGGAGAAACGGGAATTCTTCTTTATCATACCATCCCCTCCAGCTCGCTCACGTGGGTTATCTTACGGTAGAGGAATATCATCAGGCTGGTCATCGCCATCAGCACCACGGCCATGGCGGCGGCAAAGGGCCAGTTGTGGACTTTCATCAGCTGTTCCTGTATCACGTTGCCCACCAGCACCACCTTGTTGCCGCCCAGAATGTCGGCCACGAAGAACAGCCCGATGGAGGGGATGAAGGTCAGGATAACGCCGGTGAGAAGCCCCGGCAGGGTCAGCTTGAGGGTCACGGTGAGGAAGGCTTTTGCCGGACTTGCGCCGAGGTCGCGGGCGGCCTCCACAAGGCTCCAGTCCATCTTCTCCACGCTGGTGTAGACGGACAGTATCATGAACGGCAGCAGCGCGTATATCATGCCCACCACCACGGCGGGGTAGGTGTACAGAAGCTTCAGGGGTTCCTTCGTTATGTGCAGGCCCATCAGCACGGTATCCAGAGTGCCGTTGGCCCGGAAGATTATGACCCAGCCGTAAAGCCGCATGAGAGAGCTGGTCCAGAAGGGCACCATCACCAGCAGCAGCAGAAGCCGCCGCTTCTCCGGCGGACGGCGGGCCATGAAATAGCCGAAAGCGTAGCCCAGCACCATGTCTATGGCGGTGGTGAGCAGCGCCAGCTTCAGCGACTCGCCGAAGGTCTTGAGATACACCGGCTGCAGAAGGTCCGCGTAGTTTTTGAAGGTGAATTCGTTCACCACGCCCCACACCTCGGCCCGGGTGAGGAAGGACAGGATCACCATATAGATCAGCGGACCCAGCACGAACAGCAGGGTGAACACGTACAGCGGCGCGGCGCACAGCGCAAGAGCCCTGTTGCGGCGCTTCGCCGTGGTCATGGAGTTATTCATGGGCCACCTCGCTGTCCGGCAGGACGATAACTGCGTTCTCCGCCGCCCAGTCGATGCGGATGGCGTCGCCGCTCACCAGATCGGTGCCGATGCCGTAGCGGCTTATGACCACCTCGGTGCCGTCCTCCAGCTTTGAGGATATCCTCAGCATGCCGCCTGCGAAGCGGGTCTCCGTCACCGCGGCGGGTATGCCCCGGCTGTCGTCGGAGCTGAGGAGCTGCACGTTCTCGCTCCTTACGGCCAGCGTCACGCTGTCGCCCTCGCGTCCCTGCCAGTCGCGGCGCAGGGCGCTGCCGGTACCGCCGGGGAAATCCACGGCAACAGTATCGCCGCCGCCGGCGCACCTGCCGGTGAGGATGTTGGCGGAGCCCACGAAGCTGGCCACGTAGGCCGTGCGGGGCAGCTCGTATATCTCGGCGGGGGAGCCCAGCTGCTCGAATACGCCGCCGCGCATCACGGCGATGCGGTCGGACATGTTCAGGGCCTCCTCCTGGTCGTGGGTTATGTATATGAAGGTGATGCCCAGAGTCTGCTGCAGCCTTTTCAGCTCCAGCTGCATCTGACGGCGCAGCTTAAGGTCCAGCGCGCCGAGAGGCTCGTCAAGGAGCAGTACCTCGGGCTCGTTGACCACGGCCCGGGCGATGGCCACACGCTGCCGCTGTCCGCCGGACAGTTCCGAGGGCATCCGTTTGCCGTACCCCTCCAGCTGCACCAGCGCGAGGGCTTCGGCCACGGTCTTTTTTATCTCCGGGGCCTTCTTCTTTTTCAGCTTCAGACTGTACGCTATATTCGTCTCCACGTTCATGTGGGGGAAAAGAGCGTAGTTCTGGAATACGGTGTTCACGTTGCGGTGGTTGGGCTCCGTGTCCGTCACGTCCGCGCCGGACAGCAGCACCCGGCCGCTGTCGGGGCTTTCAAGACCGGCGATTATGCGCAGCGTGGTGGTCTTGCCGCAGCCGGAGGAGCCCAGAAGGGTGATGAATTCCCCCCGCTTCGCCTCCAGGTCGATGCCGTTGAGGACGGATACGCCGTCAAAGCTCTTTTTTATTTTATCAAGGACGAGGATGGTCTCTTCCAAGTCGATTCCCCCAGTGAATAAAATCCCGCTTGATTTCCATGATTGATAAAACTATAATAAAGTACGAGCAAATTTAGTCAAGTACTATCTTATTTCAGAATTAGTATCTCAAAAGATACCATAGCGTGGTGACGCCGGGAGGACTGATCTATGGAACACAACAACGACACCTTTATAAGCTGTCCTTATCTGACTGCCCAGCGGCTTCTGTCGGGGAAGTGGGCCCTTCTCATACTGTGCTATCTGCGCAGGGGGCCTCTGCGCTTCGGAGAACTTATGCATTTTATAGAGAGCGTGGCGGACGTGACTCAGGCAACGCTCACGTCCAATCTCCGGCGGCTGGAGCAGTCGGGGCTCATCATCCGCACGGTCTATCCCGAGGTGCCGCCCCGGGTGGACTATCGCCTGAGCGAGATAGGCGAGCGCATCAACCCGGTGCTGGACGCGCTGGGTGATTTCGGCTTCCAGTACATCGGCTATACCGGCCAGCAGGACAAGCTGTGCCCCGAGGCCAGAAAAGAGACCTGCCGATGTATGTACGAGGCGGGGGAGTAAACAGTAAAAAAGCCTTCCCGGCAGGGAAGGCTTTTTTCACTCTATCTCGAACTCCGCACAGACGACATGCGTATCATCGCCTGCAGTTATTCTGTAATTACCCGGCGGCAGATTGCCGTAGTAGTCGGCGGGCGCACAGTTCAGCTCTGCCGTCTCCCCGGCCCGCAGACCGAACAGGACTGTATTTACGCTGTATTCCTTGCCCGGTATTCCCGGCACAACGTACCACGTGCCGTCAAGACAAACCTGAACAGCCGTGCCCATTCCGTATTGCCACAGCTTGCCGCCTGTGTTGGTCAGGGACACGCTGACGGGCAGACCGCTGTCGGAGAAAGCGGTTATTTCCATCTCAATGTCCTTCTGCCGGGAGAAATCCTCAACAGGGCGCAGATAAAAGGGATACCACTTCTCGCCGTCACAGGCGAAGTACCGGGCGCAGGGGATGCTGGTCCTGTCGTACTGAAAGCCGCCTGTAAGCGCCGTCCAATCATAGCTTTCCAGCGAGGTAAAATCGAAATCGTATTTGTAAGCGGCACCGTCCTGGGTGATGAGATATCCGCCGGACCAGGACGCGCACAACGTGTGGCCGCCCGTTGTACCGATTTCAATGCTGTATATGGGCATGGTCGCTTTTTCCGGCGACCATTTTGTATCTTTAACGGCCTTTACCGACTTCAGCTTTGACAGTATCTCATTTTTTACGCTGTTGTCGGCGGTGAACAGGGGCTCTGTGCCGTCCTCATCGGTGATATAGAAAATAAGAATGCTGGTGCGGGGATGGGCGTCGTCCCACAGACTGTTGCCCTTGCCGCAGGCTGCCAGCGTCAATATCGCCGCAGCTGTCAAAATAAAAACTATCGCTTTTTTCATCGCTCACTCCATATACCCGTACAGGCCCCTTACGCTGACCTCGCCGCTGGACACGTTTTTCTCCCCCTCGCCCGTGAGGACGGTCAGGGAGAAATCCTCCTCCACCCGCAATGCTTTGGCGGTGTACGCTTCTCCGCCCCGGACCACCAGCACGTCCCGGCCGACGGTGACGCACCGGCGGCGGTACTCATCGAGATATTCCGTCCTCCCGCCTGGCCAGTCGGCGGCCATCCGGTCCAGCTCCTCAAGAAGGACGGCCATAAGCCCGGTCCTGTCGATTTTATTGCCCGTGGAGGCGAAAAGAGAGGTGGCCTTGCCCCGGATATCCTCCGGAAAATCGGTCTGTTCCTCGTTCACGTTTATGCCTACGCCGCACACCACGCCGTCTATGGAACCACCGACGCTGACGGATTCCAGCAGTATCCCGCAGACCTTTTTCCCTCCGGCGATGATGTCGTTGACCCACTTGATGCCGCACTCTGCCGGACAGACACGCTCGATGGCCCGGCATACGGCCACCGCCGTCCAGGCGGTCATACGGGATATGTCCTCGGCTCCGCCCTCGGGCCGCAGGAGATACGACATGTATATGCCCTGTCCCTCCGGGGAGTGAAAAGAGCGGCCCATGCGCCCCTTCCCGGCGGTCTGGTATTCGGCGAACACCGCCGTGCCCGCCGGGGCGCCGTTCCGGGCAAGGGAGGAAAGATACGTGTTGGTGGAGTCCACCTCCGGCAGATATATCACTCGGCCGGACTTTTCCGGGCCTATCCGGGCGAAAAGGGCGCCCCATTGGGGCATGGAAAAAATACTCTTCATACTACCGTAAAGCCGGGGCGGTGTACGCCCCGGCCCTTTCTCATTTTTTCGGGTGTCTGCCGCAGGGATACATCTCGTGGCACACGCCGCCGTTATACTCGCACATGGGTACCAGCAAGCCCTTCAGTTCCGGACAGACCTTCTCCGCCTCGTCGCACATCATCCTGACGAGCTGCCGGGTTTCGGCGGCGGCCAGGGCGCAAAGCCGCTTGTTGGCTATGGTCATCAGCTCCTCGGCGTTCACGTCGAATATCATGACCACGGGTATATCCTGCCGGGCGGCGTTGCGGTCATAGTCCTCCTGCCGGTCGTTGCGCTGGCTCTTCACGTAGGGCTGGGCGTGTACGTGGCGCACCAGATGTACGCTGACCCAGGAAGGGCACTCCAGATAGAAGGAGAAGCGCAGATAACGGATGGGGCTGTGCCGGGCCTCGAGGATGCGTTTTTTCCATTCGCTGTCCGGCGCGGACACGGGCCGTTTGCCTATAGTCACCAGCGCCCGGCGCTTGACCTCCATCCAGTCGTGCTCCGTGGGAAAGCCTATCAGTTCACAGGTCATCTGCCGCCGCCCCCTTCGTATTTGTTAGTACTGATTTTATCAGCCGCCGCTCCTCCGGTCAAGGCCGACGCCGCTTTTGCTGTTGAAATACCGGGCAGAATATACTATTATTGTACTATCAACAACGCGAGAAAAGGAGATCAGCCCATGATTTCACAAAAGCTTTGTGAGCGGGTACTGGCCTGCGCGGCCTCCACCGGCGCCGATTACGCCGAGATATTCGTGGAGCGCACCGTGAACCAGTCCGTGAACATGATCGATTCCAAGGTAAACTCGATAAACGACGCC
>JAEETR010000044.1 GCA_016286595.1 Oscillospiraceae bacterium
CGCCGAGCAGGAACTGGATCAGGTCAGTCTTGTGAATGCCGAGGTCGGCCATTGCACCCATAGCGGCTTTGGTTTTGTCAAAGAACCAGGTGTTCTTGCCCGGGGTGATGCTCCAGGTCTCGGGGCCGCCATGGCCGAAGGCGGTGCGGAAGGTGATGACCTTTCCGATCCTGCCCTCGGCGATCATCTTCCTGGCCAGCTCATGGGCCTTCGTCAGGCGCTGGTTCTGGCCGATCATGAGGAGCTTGCCCTCTTCCTTTGCCGTCTTCACCATCTCTTCGCAGTCCGAGAGCGTTACGGCCATGGGCTTTTCGCAGAGCACGTGCTTGCCGGCCTTCAGGGCCTTGATGGTAAGCTCGGCGTGGGCGTTGTTCGCCGCACAGACCGAGACTGCGTCGATGGCAGGGTCGGCGAGCAGCTCTTCCGCCGTGTCATAGGCCCTGCCGCCATATTTCGCAGCCATATCTTCGGCGCGGGACCTGGTGGGGTTGAAAAACCCGACGAGCTCGCAGTTGGGGTTATCTGCATACTCGGGAATGTGCCGTACCTGGGCAATCTTGCCACAGCCCAGAATACCGATTTTCAGCATCGTCCTCTCCTCCTTATACGATCAGCAGCCGGCGGTGGTGCTGGTTCTCGCCAAACTCCCGGAAATAGATGACCGCGGGCTTGTCCGGATCCTCCAGTTTCTCCATGAAGGGCGGCATATACGAGTGGGTGCAGCAGAAGCCGTAGGTGATCTCGTGGAAGCCCTGTTTCAGGCCGCCGGGCTTTTTGACGATCAGGGTCGCCGGCTCCATCGGGTGCCAGTGCTGCTTGCAGTCCCGGCGCATGTCGGCATAGGTATAATCCTCGCCGTTGACGCGCCACATGATCTCATCCACGCCGAAGGTCTCGCCGTCCACGATCAGGTGGCCCGGCCGGACCTGGCTGAGATACACACCCCGATAATAGGGCAGACGGATCTTGAGCTGGAAACCGGTGATCGTTCCGTTTTCCTCGATGTTGCGGAAACCGACAGACTGAATGACTTGCTTTTCCATTTTCTCCGCCTCCTTAATAACCCAGAATGTTCTTCATCATGATGTGGTGGCGCCGCAGCGTCTGGCCGACCTCATAGCCCTGGTCATATTTGTCGGCGCCTTCGTACTCGGAAAGCAGATAGCCGTTCCACTTGTGGTCGCGCAGGATGGTGAGGACCTCCCTGTAGGGGATGGTGGTCTCCTCAAAGTCGTCGTTCATGTTGATGAACTTGGCATGGCAGCAATAGATATAGGGCAGCAGCGGGATGATGTCTTCCGGCTTGTTGGGCACAAAGTGCGGGTCGACATGCTCGCCCTCGCTGAACTTCGTACGGAAGACCGAGAAGTCGATGTTCAGGCCGAAGCATTTGGTGCCGGTCTCCTTGATGAAGTCGACATAGTCCTGCACCATCTGACTCTTGAGGTTGGTGGGGATGTGGATCTCGGGGCAGAGCTGCAGCTCGAGCCGCTCGGCCAGAGGCAGAACGCCGCGGATGATGTCACGCCAGTTCTCCACCGGGTCGAGTGCGTCGTTGATGACACTCATCTTGGTGCGCAGCACATGGAAGCCCAGACGGTGAGCCAGGCGCATGTCCTGCTCGAGGCGCTCAATCGCCTCCTCCGTAGTCAGCATGCGGTCCTGCAGCACGCGCAGGTCGATCCAGTGGCCGTATTCGACCGGCTCGACCTGGTACTTGTCGCAGAGCGAGAACCAGTAGCTGACCCATTCGTCCGTGGGATAGGGGTAATTCTCGATATGGGTGTTGGCAAGGATCTCCACGCCCGTAGCGCCCATGTCCTTCAGATCCTCGAAGCAGTCTTCCAGGGTCTTCTCAAAGCCGAACTCGGCGGAATAGCTGTAGAGGGCAACGCCTCTCTTGGGTCCGATAATGTCAGATCTGTACATGCCGTCTCTCCTCTCTTAAAAAACCATGGCTTCGGGCATTTCGAATGTGGTGGTCATCTGATAGGGCACGCCGGTCCTGACGCTGACGTCAAAGGCGTTGATGCCCTCGGTCACGTGGCGGCAGAGGTCCGCGCTGACCCTGGGTCTGCGGCCTTCCACGATAGCCGCCGCCATGTCGGACACGCCGGAGCCGCGCTGGTTGCCCACGCGGGGAGCGAGCGTATCGATTTCGGTGAAGAGGGCTGCGCTCTCCGGGCCGTAAATGGCGCCGAGGCGGGCACCCATGTTGTCGCCCTTGCCG
>JAEETR010000045.1 GCA_016286595.1 Oscillospiraceae bacterium
CGTCATGCCCATGACCGGCGAGAACCGCACGGTGGTGCGCCGTGGCATCGAGGTGATAAAGAAGGGCCGCCGGGCGGGCATCCACGAGCTTTGCACCGCCGCCGGCATCTGTGACAAGAAGATAAAGGCCCAGGCCATCGGCTTCACCCTGGCCCCCCGGATAAACGCGGCGGGCCGTCTCGGCTGCACGAAGGTGGCGCTGGAGCTGATGCTCACCAGCGACCGGGCAAGGGCCGCTGCCCTTGCCATGGAGCTGTGCCAGCTCAATTCCGAGCGGCAGGCGCTGGAGCGGACGCTGCTGCGCGACTGTCAGACGCTTCTGGAGAAGGATCCCCCCAAGGGCCCCATCGTACTGGCCAGCGACATATGGCGGCAGGACGTTTCCGGCATCGTGGCCTCCCGCCTGGCCGAAAAATACTCCCTGCCCACCGTGATAATCTGCATAAAGGACGGCACCGGCTCCGGCTCCTGCCGCAGCGCCGGGGGCTTCAACCTCTACGGCGCCCTTGAGAAGTGCGCCGACCATCTGCAGACCTTCGGCGGCCACGAGATGGCCGCGGGCATAACCATCGACCCCGCCGACATCCCGGCATTCCGGGAGGCGCTTACGCGTTGCTACGAGGAGGCTCTGCCCTCACTGCCCGAGCCCACCGTGCCCATCGATCTCGAGGTGGTGAAGCCCCAGCTGCTGAGCGTGGAGAACGTGGACGCTCTCGAACTGCTGGAGCCCTTCGGCAGCGGCAACCCCTGGCCCACGCTGTGCATGCGTGAAGTGAAGATAAAGAACGTGATGGCCCTGTCCGGCGGCAAGCACACGAAGCTGTGGATAGAGAAGTGCGGCATGGTGTTCGACGCCATATTCTTCTCCAAGAGCCCCGAGGAGATAGGCGTGCGCGCCGGCATGACGGCGGACATCGCCTTCGTTCCCCAGATAAACACCTTCCGGGGCCAGCGGGACGTGCAGCTCAATCTCATAAGCTTCAGGAGCGCCGAACAATTATAAAAAACCGCCCGGAAGGGTGGACAACGGGAAAAAGTAAATATATAATAAATTAAAGCCCACATAGTTGGGCTTTAATTTCAATTTTCGACAGGAAAGGAGGAGTGCGCCGTGTCGCTGGAAGAACAGTATCGGCAGCTTGAACAGACCATAATCGCCAACACCCAGATCCGGGACTTCACCCGCATCCGCGAGGCCTTCGACTTCGCCTGCGCCGCCCACGACGGGCAGATGCGCAAGGACGGCTGCTCCCCCTTCGTCATACATCCCATCGCCGCCGCGGAGATAGTGGCCTCCATGGGCCTTGACGAGGAATCCGTCATCGCCGCCCTCCTCCACGACTCCATCGAGGATACCGACGTCACCTATGACGACATCGCCCGCCGCTTCGGCATGGCGGTGGCGGACATCGTGGAGGGCGTCACCAAGCTCTCCCGCATGACCTACGCCTCCATGGAGGACGCCCAGATGGAGAATCTGCGCAAGCTCCTGATGGCCATGGCCAAGGATATCCGCGTCATCATCATAAAGATGGCCGACCGGCTCCACAATATGCGCACCATGGAGTACCAGTCCGGGGACAAGCAGCTGGAAAAGGCCTTCGAGACCATGCAGATATACGCCCCCATCGCCCACCGGCTGGGCATGGAGCAGATGAAGCTGGAGCTGGAGGACCTGTCGCTGCGGTATCTTGACCCCGTGGGCTACAAGGAGATAACCGAGGGCGTGGCCAACCGCTGCGCCTCCAGCCGGGAGTTCATGGAGAACACGGAGAAGACCATCAAGGACCGCCTGGCCCAGCTCCGCATAGAGGGGCAGGTCCAGAGCCGCGTCAAGGATAACTACTCCATCTATATGAAGATGTACGGCCAGAACAAGCAGTTCGAGGAGGTCATGGACATCTTCGCCTTCCGGGTCATCGTCAGCTCCATCGCCGAGTGCTACAACGTGCTGGGCGTGATACACGAGCTTTACCGGCCCCTGCCGGGCTATTTCAAGGACTATATCGGCACCCCCAAGCCCAACGGCTACCAGTCCCTGCACACCACCGTGATAGGCAGGGAGGGCGTGCCCTTCGAGGTGCAGATCCGCACCTGGGAGATGCACCACACCGCCGAGTACGGCATAGCCGCCCACTGGAAGTACAAGGAGGGCATATCCGGCAAGGGCGACGAGGAGAAATTCGAGTGGATCCGGCGCCTGCTGGAGGCCCAGCAGGACGGCGACTCCCAGGACTTCTTCCAGACCATGCGCACCGACCTTTTTGCCGACGAGGTCTTCGTCTTCACCCCCCACGGCGACGTGAAGAGCCTGCCCGCCGGCTCCTGTCCCATAGACTTCGCCTATTCCATCCACTCCGGCGTGGGCAACCGCATGTCCGGCGCCCGGGTCAACGGCCGCATCGTGCCCTTCAACTACGAGCTGCAGAGCGGCGACATAGTGGAGATACTCACCTCCAACGCCTCAAAGGGTCCCAGCCGCGACTGGCTCAATCTCGTCAAAAGCAGCGAGGCCCGCAACAAGATCCGCCAGTGGTTCAAACGGGAAAAGCGGGAGGAGAACGTCGTCAACGGCCGTGCCGCCTTCGACTCCGAGCTCAGGCGCAACGGCATAATGATGAGCGACGTCACCGACGACGATTTCCTGCCCCTTCTGCTCAAACGCTTCTCCTTCGGCCAGCTGGACGATATGCTGGCCGCCATCGGCTACGGCGGCCTCACCGCCCAGAAGGTGGTCAACTGGGTCAGAGAGGAGCAGCGCAGCCTGGAAAAGGCGGGGCGCCCCCGCGGCGACGGCGACTGGGTCAGCGCCGCCTCAAGGGTCCGGCCCATCCACGGCATCATAGTGGAGGGCGTGGAAAACTGTCTCGTTAAATTCGCCCGGTGCTGTTCCCCCGTGCCGGGGGACGACATAGTGGGCTTCGTCACCAGGGGCTCCGGCGTGTCGATCCACCGGGCCGACTGTCCCAACCACATGACCGCCTCCGAATCCGAGGACAACTCCGAGCGGTGGATACGGGTGGCCTGGGCCGACGACATCGAGGAACTCTACCAGACCGCCCTGGCCATAACGGCCGGTGAGCGCAACGGTCTTATCATGGATATCGCCACCGTCCTCAACTCCCTTAAGGTGAAGGTGGACGCCCTCAACGGCAAGGACCTGGGGGGCGGCACGGCGAGAGTCTATATCACCCTGTCCGTCCGCAACCGGGACTAGCTCAGTTCCGGCATCGCCCGCCTTGCCTCCGTTAGAGGGGGAAAGGAAGTGCAGCTGCTCAGTATATATCAGCGTCAC
>JAEETR010000046.1 GCA_016286595.1 Oscillospiraceae bacterium
CGGTGCTGATTTCCAGGATGCCCATCCATACCGTCACGAACATCTGCATCTTGTTGTTGGAGCAGATCGTCTCGTTGGCGGAAACCAGGATTTCCGCGGGGGACTTGCCCAACATGGCGTTGTTCTTCAGGATCGTTTTGGAAACCATCATGAACAGCGCTGCGGGCACCCCCTTGCCGGACACGTCGGCCATGACCATGCAAAGATGGTCGTCGTCCACAAGGAAGAAATCGTAGAAGTCGCCGCCCACCTCCTTGGCGGGATCCATGGAGGCGTATATATCGAATTCCGGTCTGTCGGGGAAGGCGGGGAAGGTGCTGGGCAGCATGCCCTCCTGAATGCGGGTGGCCAGCGACAGCTCCGTTCCGATGCGCTCCTTCTCGGCGGTGATGTTCTGTATCCTGCTCAGGTGGGAGTCTATCTCGCTGGCCATCTCGGACACGTCTGTCGCCAGCTCTCCTATCTCGTTGTGCAGCCGTATCTCCGCAAGACCGGCGGTGACGGAATCGCTGTTCTTGGTCGTCTTGTACTGACGGATGTTGTACTGCACTTTTTTCAGCGGCCGCAGCACGAACACCATCACCAGCGTCAGACAGATGACCGCCAGGACGAGATGATGCAGGATGGACAGATTCGTCTCCTTGCGGGTCTGTTCGTCTATTACCGCCTTCATCTCGGACAGATCGTAGGTCAGACCGATGAGCACGCTGTGCTCGTCGAAGGACCACAGCGAAACGTAATAATCCACGTAGATGCCGGCGTCTGCCAGGTGGCTGGAGTATTTCGCGGCGCTGCGCATGGCTACCGTCTGGCTTTCGGCCACGCTGACCACGTTGCCAAGAGGATAGACCTCCTCATAGTCGGTGCCCCTCACCGCGCCGGGGTCGGCGCCGCTGAAGAGGAAGAACTGGGTGTCGAAGGGCTCCTCGGACACGACGCAGAAGAGAAAACTCACGTGGTACGCCCGCTTTATTTGGTTTATCCTGTTGATGAGCCAGGAATACGTTATCTCGGCGTACAGCTTCTGGTCCTCGGGGGAAAGGGAACGGCACTGGTCGTCGTCCATATACCTCAGCGACATATCCGGGTGCCTGCGGGTGAACGCCAGCGCCTTCACGGCCGTACGGGTCTGGCCGACCATCTCCGCGTCGTACTCCACGTCCATCTCGTCGGAATGCTCGTACCAGTACCGTATGAGCCACTGGTAGGCGGGATATTCCTTCACCGTGGCCTTTACGTCCGAGGCGATATCGGCGGCGTGGCGCTCCATCTGCTTTTTTACGCTCTCGTCGGACAGCCGGGTCTCGGTGAAGTAGGTCATGATGCCCGTGGTGATGATGCCGATGAGAAAAAGAACGGCCACCTCCACGATGATGCTTATCCGCAGCTTCCGGGGAGTTTTCTTTTCCTGCTTGCGTGTTGAAATATCCATGGCGAAAAGATCCAATCCGTGTATTACCGAAGTCGTTATATAGGGGCCTGCCCGGAAAAAACCGTATCTATGGGCGATTATAACACAAAAAAGGGACAGATGAAATCATCTGTCCCTTTTTTTCGATCAACAGCGATCAGCGGATCAGGGTGAAGGTGGAGAAGATGCCGGACAGGGTGTTGGCGACGGTGGACATGCTCTTGATGAAGATGTCCAGAGCCACGCCCACAACGTCCTTGCGGGTGTCGCCCACGGTGTCGCCGGTGACGGTGGCCTTATGGGCAGCGGAGCCCTTGCCGTGACCCTCGAGAGCGCCGCTCTCGACGTACTTCTTGGCGTTGTCGAAGGCGCCGCCGGAGTTGCCCATGAAGATGGCGCGGGGGATAGCCACGATGGTGGCGCCCACCAGCAGGCCGCCCACGAACTCCACGCCGAACAGGAAGCCGCCCACCACGGGGATGCACAGGGCCAGCACGGAGGGCACCAGCATCTTGCCGATGGCGTTCTTGGCGGCCATGGCCACCAGACGGTTGTAGTCAGGAGTTACCTTGCCCTCGAGTACGCCGGGGGTGGACAGTATCTTGTCACCCTCGTCGGCCATGTCGCGGGCCGCTTCGATGGTGTTGTCGGTGAGCAGGGCGGAGAAGTACTCGATAAGAGCGCCGCCGATGATGCCGCCGGCCACCACGGTGAAGGTGGCGAAGTTCAGTATGGGCTCAGCGCCGGAGGCGGTGTAGCTGCCCACGTAAGCGGTTATCAGGGACACGGTGGCGAAAGCGGCGGAGCCGATGGCGAAGCCCTTGCCGATGGCGGCGGTGGTGTTGCCCACGGCGTCCAGCTTATCGGTTATCTTGCGGACCTCGTGGTCCAGGTGAGCGGACTCGGCAAGACCGCCGGCGTTGTCGGCGATGGGGCCGAAGGCGTCGATGGAGACGGTGGCGCCCACGAAGGAGAGCATGCCCAGAGCGGAAACAGCTATGCCGTAGGTGCCGCACAGCTTGCCGGAGAAGAACAGCGCCACGCCGATGACCAGAATGGGCAGCAGGCAGGAGCGGGAGCCGATGGCGTCGCCCTTGGTGATAACGAAGGCCTCGCCCTCGGTGGAAATCTCGGCAAGCTTGCGGGTGGGGGCGTACTCAGTGCTGGTGTAGTACTCGGTTATTGAGCCGATGGCTATGCCGCTTATGATGCCCAGCACCGCGGACAGCCAGGGGGACATGAAGCCGAACTTGAACTCGGGATAAAGGACCACGTCCTTGTTTGCCTTGAAGATGACGTAGGAGGCTATGAAGCCCAGCACCAGGGTGATGCCGGCGGAGATCCAGCTGGCCAGGTCAAGCTCGCGGCTGGGATTGTCGCCCATCTTGCGGATGGCGGCGTAGCCCAGACCCAGAAGGCATCCGACCATGCCGCAGCCGGCCAGGATGATGGGGAACAGGGTGGTGGCGGAGAGGGTGGCGGCGTTGCCCACGCCGTTCTTCTCAGCGTTGTTGAAGAGGGTCACGGCGATGACCAGCGCGGAGGCGATGGTGGCCACGAAGCTCTCCAGAAGGTCGGAGCAGTTGCCGGCGATGTCGTTGACGTTGTCGCCTATGAAGTCGGCGATGACGTTGGGAACGCGGCTGTCATCCTCGGGCAGATCGTGACGGATCTTCGCCAGAATGTCGGAGGAGATGTCCGCGGCCTTGGTGTAGTTGCCGCCGGCCACGCGGTTGAACATGGCCACGATGGAGCAGCCGAGGGAATAGGTGGTCACGCGCATGATGTTGGGGTTGCACTGCATCTTGGCGATGAGGCCGTGGCTGACCTCGTCGGGCTGAATGCCGTTCCAGATGAGGAGAATGAGCAGCATGCCCAGCATACCGAAGGCCTGAACGCTCAGACCGCTGATGCTGCCGCCGCACAGCGCGACCTTGACGGTCTCGCCGATGGACAGGCTCTCGCGGGCCTTGTTGGCGGTGCGCACGTTGGCGTAGGTGGCGCTCTTCATGCCCACGATGCAGACCAGAGAGCTCATCAGAGAGCCCAGCAGGAAGCTGATGCCGCTGGTTTTCTCTATGAACAGAGTGAACACGACGGCCAGGACCGCCACAACGATGGCGATGGTTCTGAACTCGGTTTTGATAAAGGTATTTGCGCCGCTGCGGATTATGCCGGAGAGCTCGACCATCTCGTCGGTGCCCTCGGGCATTGCCTTGATCCGCTTGAAGTTGAATGCAACGTAGCACATTGCCACTGCCACGATGCAAAGCAGGATGATGTAAGGCATAGCTGTGTTTCTCACCTTTCGTAAATTATTATGTGCAAGTCCCGCACGGCGGGACGAGTCACCTTATAAAGGGGCGGCACGGGGAGGAAAATCGGCTGACCCAATTCTCACCCATTATGGCAATAATATCATTATTTCAAGTAAAATTGAAGAGGCTCATCGTGGGTTTTCTATACAAAAAACCCCCGCGTTTTTTGTAGCATTTGCCCCGAAAAAGCCGTTGATTTATACAAGTTTTGTATAAACAAAACGAATAATCGCAAAGAAAAGCGCCGGCAGAAGTTCTGCCGGCGCCGGTAGGCGGGTGATAGGTGTTTTTCAGTCCGCGAGCACCGTGCGGTAGGTCCTGCGCAGGAATATGACGGAGAACACGGCGGCGGTGACCTCGGCTATGGGGAAGCACAGCCACACCAGCTCCAGCCGCCCCGTCAGGGACAGCAGGTACGCGGCGGGCAGCAGTGCCAGAAGCTGACGGCACAGCGAGCTTATAAGGGTGTACATGGGCTTGCCAAGAGCCTGGCAGGCGGACATGGTCATGATGCAGAACCCTGCTACGGGGAAGTGGACTGCGATTATGCGGAAGGCGGGCAGTCCCACCCGCACCATCTCCTCCGTGGGGGAGAAGAGGCTGATGAGCACCTCCGGAATCGCCTCGAAAAGGATGCAGCCCAGGGTCATTATCGTCATGGCGATGAGGATGCTGGTCTTTATGATGGACCTGACCCGGTCCAGCTTCCTGGCGCCGTGGTTGTAGGCTATCATGGGCACGATGGCGCTGTTTATGCCGAACACGGGCATGAATATGAAGCTCTGTATCTTGAAGTAGGCGCCGAACACGGCGGTGGCCGCTTCGGTGAAGCTGATGAGTATGTTGTTGAGGAAGAAGGTCATCACCGAGCCGATGGACTGCATGATGATGGAGGGGAAGCCGACGGAGAATATCTGCCCCGCGATGTGCCTGTCAAAGCGGACGAGCTTCAGGGACAGATTTATCTCGTGGTTTTTCCTGATATTGAGGATGAACGCCAGAA
Source organism: Oscillospiraceae bacterium (assembly GCA_016286595.1). Classification (GTDB taxonomy): domain Bacteria; phylum Bacillota; class Clostridia; order Oscillospirales; family Oscillospiraceae; genus RUG626. Next base: position 4,733 of record JAEETR010000046.1, read on the forward strand.
TAGACGCTATGATCTGACCGCTGACGGTGGCCACGGCGGCGCCCATGACCTCCAGCCGGGGAAAGCCCAGAAGGCCGAAGATGAGTATGGGGTCCAGGATCATGTTTATCACCGCGCCGGTGATCTGCGCGATCATGGAAAGATCGGTCCGGCCGGTGGACTGCAGCAGCCTCTCGCCGCACATCTGGAAGCATATGCCGAAGCAGCAGCCGATGCACACCCGCAGATACTGGGTGCCGTAGCGGATTATGTTGGGATTTTCCGTCTGAAAACGGAAGAAGGGAGCGGCCCCGAAAATGCCGACGAAGCAGAACAGTATGGCGCTGCACAGGAAAAGGAATATGCCGGTGCCGGCGGTACGGTCCACCGCGTCCTGATTTTTCTCTCCCAGGGAGCGGGACAGCAGCGTGTTCATGCCGACGCCGGTGCCGAGAGTGAAGGCCATCACAAGGCTCTGGAACGGGAACGAAAGGCTCACGGC
>JAEETR010000047.1 GCA_016286595.1 Oscillospiraceae bacterium
ATGCGGGACACGACGCCCTTGTTGCCGTGGCGTCCGGCCATCTTGTCGCCCACAGATATCTTTCTCTTCTGGGCGATATAGACTCTCACCACCTCGTTGACGGAGGGATTGAGCTCGTCGCCGTTCTCACGGGAGAAGCGCTTGACGTCAACGACTATGCCGCTCTCGCCGTGGGGGACCTTCAGGGAGGTATCCCTGACTTCTCTGGCCTTCTCGCCGAATATGGCGCGCAGCAGACGCTCCTCGGCGGTCAGATCGGTCTCGCCCTTGGGGGTGACCTTGCCGACAAGGATGTCGCCGGCACGGACCTCGGCGCCCACGGAGATTATTCCCCGCTCGTCCAGATACTTCAGCGCGTCTTCGCCCACGCCGGGGATATCCCGGGTTATCTCCTCAGGGCCCAGCTTGGTGTCGCGGGCGTCTATCTCGTGCTCCTCAATGTGGATGGAGGTAAAAACGTCCTCCATGCAAAGACGCTCGTTGAGCAGGACGGCGTCCTCGTAGTTGTAGCCCTCCCAGGTCATGAAGCCGACCAGGATGTTTTTGCCCAGGGATATCTCGCCCTGAGACGTGGAGGGACCGTCGGCCAGAACGTCGCCGGCCTCCACCCTGTCGCCCACGTTCACGATGGGCCGCTGATTTATGCAGGTGCCCTGGTTGGAACGGGAGAACTTGGTGAGCTTGTAGGTCTTTATGTCACCGTCGTCATAGCGGACGGTGATGTTCATGGCGTCCACAGCGGTCACGACGCCGGCGCCCTCGGCAAGGACGCACACCGCGGAATCCACGGCGCACTTGTGCTCGATGCCGGTGGCCACGATGGGAGCCTCGGTGACCAGCAGGGGCACGGCCTGACGCTGCATGTTGGCGCCCATGAGGGCACGGTTAGCGTCGTCGTTCTGCAGGAAGGGGATCATGGCGGTAGCCACGGAGACCATCATGCGGGGGGACACGTCCACGAAGTCGACGCGCTCTCTGTCGACCTCGATGATCTCATCCCGGTGACGGCATATCACGCGCTTGTTGACGAAGCAGCCGTTCTCGTCCAGAGGCTCGGTGGCCTGAGCGACGATGTACTGATCCTCCTCGCTGGCGGTCATATAATGTATATCGCTGGTGACGCGGCAGGTGCCCTTCTCCACCTTCTGGAAGGGGGCGATGAGGAAGCCGTACTCATCCACCTTGGCGTAGGAGGCCAGGTAGCTGATAAGGCCGACGTTGGGACCTTCGGGGGTCTCAACGGGGCACATGCGTCCGTAATGGGTGTAGTGAACGTCGCGCACGTCGAAGGAGGCGCGCTCTCTGGAAAGACCGCCGGGGCCCAGTGCGGACAGGCGGCGCTTGTGGGTCAGCTCGGCCAGAGGATTGGTCTGGTCCATGAACTGGGAAAGAGGGCTGGAGCCGAAGAACTCCTTGATGGCGGCGGTCACGGGCCGGATGTTGATAAGGCTCTGGGGGGTGACCACGTCCAGATCCTGCAGGGTCATGCGCTCGCGGATGACTCTCTCCATTCTGGAGAAGCCAACACGGAACTGGTTCTGCAGCAGCTCGCCCACGCTTCTCAGGCGGCGGTTGCCCAGATGGTCTATGTCGTCCTCCTCACCCACGCCGTTGGCCAGGGTGTTGAGGTAGTTGACAGTGGCGAAGATATCGTCGGGGATGATGAACTTGGGTATCAGCTCGTCGATGTTCTCAAGGATGGCCTCCTTGAGCTCATCGCCTTCGTACTGATCCATGAGCTGCCTGAGCACGATATATCTCACGCGCTCCTTGATGCCGAGCTCCAGGGGATCGAAGTCCACGAAACGGGCAAGGGGCACCATGCCGTTGGAGAAGACCTTGACGACCTTGCCGCCCGCCTCAACGAAGGCCTCGGTGATGCCGAGAGCGTCCAGCTCCTCGGCTCTGTCGCGGGTCAGGACCTCACCCGCCTCGGCGACTATCTCTCCGGTGAGAGGGTCGGCGATGGGCTGGGCAAGAGGATGGCCGTAAATACGATGCCAGATAGCCAGCTTCTTGTTGAACTTATAGCGGCCGGCGGTGGATATGTCGTACCGGCGGGCGTCGAAGAACAGACTGTTGAGCAGGCTCTCGGAGGAATCCACGGTGGGAGGATCGCCGGGCCGCAGGCGTCTGTATATCTCGATGAGGGACTCCTCGCGGGTCTTGCAGGTGTCCTTCTCTATGGTGGAGACGATTCGCTCGTCCTCGCCGAAAATGGCCAGCAGCTGCTCGTTGGTGAGGCAGCCGGTCTCGCCGCCGGAGACGGTGAGCCAGGTGTAGGGCTCGTCGGTGCGCTTGCCGATGGCCCGCAGAAGCCAGGTGACGGGGAGCTTCCTGTTCTTGTCTATGCGGACGTTGAACATGTTGGCGGCGTCGGTCTCGTACTCAAGCCACGCGCCGCGGTAAGGTATGACCGTGGTGGCGTATATGGCCAGATGGGTCTTGTCCACCTGCTTTTCGTAGTAAACGCCGGGGCTCCTGATGATCTGGGAGACGATGACGCGCTCCGCGCCGTTTATGACGAAGGTGCCGCCCTCGGTCATAAGGGGGAAGTCGCCCATGAATATTTCCTGTTCCTTTATCTCCTCGGTCTCCTTGTTGCGAAGGCGGACCCTGACCTTTAAGGGCGCGGCATAGGTAACGTCCCGGGCCTTGCACTCCTCCACCGAATACTTCGGCTCCTCGTCCATTGAATAGTCGAGGAAGGAAAGCTCAAGGTTGCCGGTGTAGTCGGATATTGCGGCCACGTCACGGAAAACGTCACGCAGGCCCACGTCAAGGAACCATTTGTACGAGTCCCTCTGGATCTCCAGAAGGTCAGGCATCTTCATGAGCTCCTCGTTTTTGGCAAAACTCTTGCG
>JAEETR010000048.1 GCA_016286595.1 Oscillospiraceae bacterium
CATTATCCGCCCCATCAACGAGTGCCTTGCCGCCAACGAGATAGACGAGATATACGGTATCCTCAACGGCACCACCAATTTCATCCTCACCTCCATGCTGCAGGAGGGCGCCGGATATTCCGACGCGCTCAAACGGGCCCAGGAGCTGGGCTACGCCGAGGCTGACCCCACCGCCGACGTGGAGGGTTATGACGCGGGGCGCAAGATATGCATCCTGGCAGACATGTGCTTCGGCTACAACGTCAGTCCCTCCCAGATAACCATGCAGGGCATATCCTCCGTCACCGCGGAGGACTCCGAGTACGCCCGCCGCTTCGGCGGGAAGATAAAGCTCCTCGGCCGGGCCGTTCGCACCCCCGGCGGTCACGTCACCGCCTACGTGGCGCCCCATCTCATCGGCAAGACGAGCCTCCTTTCCAACGTTGACGGCGTTATGAACGGCATAGTCGTCCACGGCAACGCCATCGGCGAGGCCATGTTTTACGGTGCCGGGGCAGGCAAACGCCCCACTGCCAGCGCCTGCGTGGCCGACGTGATCGACGCCGTAAAGCATCTTGAGAAGCGCAAGTACATCGAGTGGGAGGCCGCCGCGCCCGACTACGTGTCCGACGCCGACGAGCTCGTCATGCGCTGGTATATCCGCACCGGCTCGTCACTGGTGGACATCGGCACCGCCTTCGGCGACCTGCGCCTGATCAGCTATCCCGGTCCGTATCCCGGAGCCGGTCCCGGCGAGTACGCCTTCGTCACCGGCCCCATGACCGGCAAAGAGGTCAAGGCCCGCGCCGTAAAGCTGGAGGTGCGCTCCATGTTCCGGGTGCTGGAGTAACATATCCGATAAATCGGGCCGCTGGGCATTCGTCCCGGCGGTCTTTTTGCAAAGGACGGTGACGCGCCGTGAAAAGAATAGCGGTCCTGCTTCTGGCGGCGGCGCTGATGCTGTCCGCCGCGGGCTGCGGCAGGGAGAAAAGCGCCTCGGTGCAGTTTTTTTCCATGGATACCATCATGGAGATAACCGTTTACGGCAAAGGCGCCCAAAAGGCCGCGGACGCCGCAAGAGCGGAGATAGAAAGTCTTGACGCCATGTTCTCCGTAAGCGGCACCGGCAGCGATATCAGAAAAGTAAACGAAAGCGGGGGAGGCGCCGTCAGCGAAGAGTGCGCCTTACTGGTGTCCCGCGCCCTGGAACTGGGCGCAGATACCGGCGGGGCCTTCGATATAACGCTTCTGCCTGTCATCGACGCCTGGGGTTTCCACACCGACGATCCCGCCGTGCCCGATCCCGCAGCTCTGGCCGACGCCATGACCAGGACCGGCATCGGCGCCGTGACCGTATCGGGGGATATGATAACCTTCGCGAAGGACGGTATGGGCATAGATATGGGGGCGGTTGCCAAGGGCTACGCCGCCGGAAAAGCCGCCGAGACCCTTAAAAAGGCGGGCATCACCAGCGCTCTTATCACCCTGGGAGGCAACGTGCGCACCGTTGGAGCAAAGCCCGACGGCAGCCGCTGGAGGGTGGCAGTGCAGTCGCCCTTCGACGGTGACGACTACATCTGCGTGGTCAGCGTCGAGGACTGCGCCGTGGTCACCAGCGGCGGCTATCAGCGTTATTTTGAGCAGGACGGGAATACCTATCACCACATCATCGACCCCGAGACCGGATATCCCGCCGACAGCGGAGTCGTCTCCGCTACGATAGTGTGCGGCGACGACGCTCTTGCCGACGCCTTCTCAACGGCGGTGTACGTCATGGGCGCTGAGCGGGCGCAGCGTCTCTGGCGGGAGTACGATCGGTCTTTCGATATGATCATCGTGCTCCGGGACGGCTCCGTCCTCGTTACGGAGGGAATAATGCCCTTCGTGGAGGCCCCCGGCGTTGCCGTGACGGAGATAAAAAGATGAAGAAAAATCTAATATGGGCGGCGGTTTTCGCCGCGGCGGCGATGATTTGCGCCGCGATATGGTTCCTGCTGCCACGGCATTCCGGCGCCTCCGTGGGCATATGGCAGAACGGGGAGCTTATAAAGACGATCGACCTGTCCGCCGTCACTTCGGAGTACGAACTGACCGTCGAGTACGAGGGACGGAAAAACGTGATACGCGTAGGCCCTGGAAGGATAGAGGTGCTTGAAGCGGACTGCCCGGACGGCACCTGCGTGAAAAGGGGAGAGCTGTCTTCGGGACGCACTCCCATCGTCTGCCTTCCCAACAGACTGGTCATAAGGTATATGGACAGCCCCGGCGGCGTCGACGCCGTGGCGGGAGGGGCCGGATGAAGATAAAAAGACTCGTTGCCGCGGCCCTGCTTACGGCGGCGGCTCTCGTGGTTTTCGTCATTGAAGCCCAGGTGCCGGCCCTGACAGCCGTGCCCGGCGTGAAGCTGGGCCTTGCGAATTCCGTCACGGTGTTCGCGCTGTACGCACTGGGCCCTGCGGACGCGCTGGCCATACTCGTGGTGCGCATAATACTCGGCTCCGTCGCCACGGGACAGCTGTCCGCGGCGCTGTTCAGCCTTTCCGGCGGTCTGCTGTCGCTGGCCGTATCCATGCCGCTGCGGCGCGTATTCCCCGCGGAGAGGATGTGGGTGGTCAGCGTGTTCGGCGCCGTGACCCACAATTTCGGCCAGATCATCGCCGCCGTTGCCGTGACGCGCACGCCGGGGCTCATGTGGTATATGCTGCCGCTGACGGCCTCCGGCATACTGACCGGCGCGTTTACCGGCCTTTGCGCCCAGTTTCTGTACTCCCGCCTTATGAGATCGGACAGTTTCCACCGCTTGTTCTCAATGCAGAAAAATAGAAAATAAATGCACCATTTCATGCGACTGACCTTGATATAAGAAAACTGTCATGATATAATAAATCGACTATAAACTTTGTTTTTGATAGGTTTGTTTATGGTCAGTTTATTCAAATAATCGTTAGAAACAGGATGGAGGAGATGCCATGTCACGGAGCAGATTGCCCGGCGCCAGGGTACCGCACTGGAAAGGTACGGCACAGATGGCGCCGCGGAGAATGCCTGTTCCTCCGGAGGTCGCGATACCGATGTCGATGAACATCGGCGCTCCGGCAAAGCCGGTGGTCAAACCGGGAGACGAGGTCAAGGTAGGACAGCTCATAGCGGAGGCGGGGGGCTTCGTGTCCTCGCCCATTTACGCCAGTGTGTCCGGCAAGGTCAAAAGGATAGACGAGATGCTGGGCTCCAACGGCCGCTTCATGCCGGCGGTGGTCATCACCTCCGACGGGGAGCAGACCGTTTACGAGGGCATAGCGCCCCCGGAGGTCACGGACCTTCAGAGCTTCCTCGCCGCCGTCAGAGACAGCGGCGTGGTGGGCCTGGGCGGCGCCGGATTCCCCACGGCGGCCAAGCTGACCGTTAAGGACAATTCTCTTATAAAGTACATAATCGTCAACGGCGCCGAGTGCGAGCCCTACGTCACCTCCGACACCCGCACGATGCTGGACGACGCGCCCTACGTAATGAAGGGCGTGGAGCTCCTCAAAAAGTATCTGGGGGATCCGAAGGTCATCATCGGCATAGAGGACAACAAGCCCCAGTGCATAAAGCGCTTCAACGAGCTCAACACCGCGGGCCTTGCGGAGATCCATCCGCTGCCCTCGCTGTACCCCCAGGGCGGTGAGAAGGTCCTTATCTACAACACCACCGGCCGCATCGTGCCGGAGGGCGGACTGCCCATAGACGCCGGGGCCATAGTCATCAACTGCACCACCCTGGCCTTCATCGCCAAGTATATGGAGACGGGCATGCCTCTTGTGGAAAAGGTCGTAACAGTCGACGGCTCCGCCGTAAAGACGCCGGACAACGTGATAGTGCCCATCGGCACCCCTATGAGCGCGGTGTTCGAATTCTGCGGCGGCTTCAAAAGCGAGCCGAGGAAAGTGTTCTACGGCGGCCCCATGATGGGTATCGCCGTACCCACGCTGGACGCCCCCATCATGAAGAACACCAACGCCATAGTGGCCCTTGACGATAAGGATGCCCACATCCCCGAGCCTACCGCCTGCATCCGCTGCGGACTGTGCATCGACCACTGCCCGCTGAACCTGATGCCGGTGGAGATACACGAGGCCTACGAGAAGCGTGACGGCGCCATGCTGGAGACCCTCAAGGTGAACCTGTGCATGGAGTGCGGCTGCTGCTCCTTCGTGTGCCCGGCAAGACTCAACCACGTTCAGACCCACAAGCTGGCCAAGAACGTTCTCAGAGCGTATCAGGCGGAGCAGAAGGCCGCTGCCGAGAAGAAAAAAGCGGCGGAAGAGGCAAAGAAGGAGGCGGCGGCGAAATGAGTAATCTTACCCTGTCCGTTTCCCCCCACATAAGGGGAAAGATCACCACCCGCACCATAATGCTGGACGTGATAATCGCCATGTGCCCCGTGCTGGTGATGAGCGTTTACCACTTCGGATTCCGGGCGCTGCTGCTGGAGCTTATCTCCGCCGCCGCCTGCGTGGCCTGCGAGTACGTGTGGGAGAAGCTCCGTAAGCAGCCCATAACCGTCATGGATCTGTCCGCTGTGGTAACGGGTCTCATGCTGGCCTTCAACGTGCCGGTGACCATGCCGATATGGGAGCTTATAGTGGGCGATATCATCGCCATCATCGTGGTGAAGATGCTCTTCGGCGGCATCGGCTGCAACTTCATGAACCCGGCGCTGGTGGGCCGCGTGGCCCTGTTCGTTTCCTTCACCGGGGACATGACGAACTACTCCTTCTCCAGGCACGTCAGCGTGGACGCGCTTACTTCCGCCACGCCCCTCGCGGCCCTGGACAAGCTGAACTTCGGCGACTTCTGGGAGCTGTTCATCGGCAACCACGGCGGCGTCATGGGCGAGGTCTGCTCCCTGGCCATACTGATAGGCTTCGTCTATCTGGTGGTCAGAAAGGTCATAAAGCCCATCATCCCGCTGACCTATATGGGCACCACGCTGCTGTTCAGCTGGATATTCGGTCAGAATCAGCCGGTGCTTGCCCTGTTCTCCGGCGGCGTCATCTTCGGCGCCGTGTTCATGGCCACCGATTACGTGACCACGCCCTTCACCAACAAGGGCAAGCTCATATTCGGCATAGGCTGCGGCTTCCTCACCGCCGCGATCCGCTGTTTCTCCAACTCTGCGGGCGGCGTGTCATTCGCGATACTCATAATGAATCTGCTGGTGCCCTATATCAATGATCTGACCCGCACCAGACCGTTTGGAGGTGTGAAGGCGAAATGACAAAGAGCAATTTCATGGAGGATTTCGTTAAGCCCTTCGCGGTGCTCGTCATAATCTGCATCGTCGTCGGCTTCCTCCTGGCTTACACCAACAGCGTCACCGAACCCATCATCACCGAGCATAAGCGCATCGAGGCGGAGAACACCCGCATGACGGTGCTGCCCGGAGCGACGGGCTTCGAGGAGGTCCCCGTCAAAGAGGGGATGAAGGTGGACAGCATCTACAAGGAGACCTCGGGCCTGGGTTACGTCATAACCTCCAGCTACAAGGGCTACGGCGGCCTCGTGAAGGTCACCGTGGGATTTGACAACACCGGCAAGGTGGTGGGTATGTCCGCGGACGTGTCCACCGAGACTACCGGCGTGGGCTCCAAGGCGGGCCTTTCGGACTACACCTCGAAGTACATCGGCAAGTCCGGTTCCGACGCCGGGGTGGACATCATATCCGGCGCCACCTACTCAAGCACCGCCGTCAAGATCAGCGTCCAGAACGCCATGGATGCTCTGGCGGCCATCGGTTAAGGGGGTGGGGAGATGAAAAAGAAACTCGATATCCTCGTAAACGGCATTTTCAAGGAAAACCCCGTGCTGATACTGCTGCTGGGCTGCTGCTCGGTGCTGGCGGTGTCCGTAACGGTGGAGGGCAGCCTGGGTATGGGCGTGGCGCTGACTTTCGTGCTGGTGTGCTCCAACGTCGTCATATCCCTGCTTAGAAACATAATCCCCGACAAGGTCAGGATACCCTGCTATATAGTGGTCATCGCCACCTTCGTCACCATCGTGCAGATGGTGGTAGAGGCGTTCCTGCCCGCCCTTTACAGCTCCCTGGGCATATTCCTGCCCCTCATAGTGGTCAACTGCATAGTGCTGGGCCGGGCCGAGATGTTCGCCAACAAGAACACCGTGGGCGACAGCTTCTTTGACGGTCTGGGCATGGGCATAGGCTATACCATGGTCATCGTGGGTATCTCCGTCGTGCGCGAGCTGCTGGGCAACGGCACCCTCCTGGGCTTCAGGATAATCCCCGAGGGCTACCAGCTGGGCATCATCACCCAGACGCCGGGCGGGTTCTTCTGCTTCGGCTGCGCCATCGCCATCCTGGTGGCCGCCATGGCAAAGAAGGGCAAGAAATTCGAGCCCACCATGGGCTGCGACGGCGGCTGTGCCGGCTGCGCCATGAGCGCCACCTGCACCGACGCGAAAAAGAAGGAGGAGGCTAAAGTATGACAGGATATTTCGCCAGGATCCCGCTGCTCCTGTTCACCATGATCTTCACTGAGAACTACGTTCTCGTGCAGTTCCTTGGAATATGCCCGTTCCTGGGCGTGTCCCAGAAGTTTTCCTCCTGCATAGGCATGTCCGGCGCGGTCATCTTCGTCATGACGCTGGCCTCCGCCGCCACTTACGCCATATTCCACGCCTTTATGATCCCTCTGGGGCTGGGCTATCTGTCCACCATCATCTTCATAGTGGTCATCGCCGCCCTGGTCCAGTTCGTGGAGATAGTGCTCAAGAAGTTCATGAAGGGACTTTACAACGCCTTGGGCGTGTATCTGCCCCTTATCACCACCAACTGCGCGGTGCTGGCCGTGACTCTTCTCAACGTGGACGAGAGCGTCGCCCAGACCTACAACTTCCTTGAGTCCTGCGCCAACGGCTTCGGCGCCGGCGTGGGCTTCGCCCTGGCGCTGATACTCTTCTGCGGCGTCAGAAAGACTCTCGAGCGGGCAAAGCCCCCGAAGGCTTTCCAGGGCCTGCCCATCACGCTTATTGCCGCCGCCCTTACCAGCATGACCTTCATGGGCTTCACCGGCATGGCGGAAAACCTGTTCGGTTAAGGAGGGGACGATATGAACGCAATAGTATCCGCGGTGACAGTTCTCGGCTGCGTCAGCGCCGTGTGCGCGCTGCTGCTCATCATCGCCTCCAAGTATATGGCCGTCCCGGTGGACGAGAATTTCCCCAAGATCCGCGCCTGCCTGCCCGGCGCCAACTGCGGCGCCTGCGGCTATGCCGGATGTGACGGCTACGCCACCGCGCTTGCCTCCGGCGAGGAGACAAAGACCAACAAGTGCATCCCCGGCGCCGACGCCGCGGCTGCGGCGATCGCCGCCGTGCTGGGCGTGGAGGCGGAGGACGTCATAGAGCAGGTGGCTGTGGTCCACTGCCTGGGCACCTGCGAGGTCACCAAGAACAAGGCCGATTACGAGGGCATCCAGTCCTGCGCCGCCGCCAAGCTGGCCTTCGGCGGTCCCGGCTCCTGCGTTTACGGCTGTTTCGGCCTGGGCGACTGCCTCAACGTGTGCCCCAACGGCGCCGTCAGCATAAGGGACGGCGTGTCCCACATCGACGTGCGCAAGTGCGTGGGCTGCGGCATGTGCGTTAAGACCTGCCCCCAGGGCATCATCACCCTCATGGCCGACGTAGAGCGCGTCGTCGTCACCTGCTCCAACAAGGAGAAAGGCGCTCAGACCCGCAAGGAATGCACCCACGGCTGTATCGGCTGCCGCAAGTGCGAGAGAGTCTGCTCCAGCGGCGCAATCAAGGTGGTGGACAACCTGGCCGTCATCGATTACGACAAGTGCCCCGAGTGCGAAGACTTCGGCATCTGTGCCAGAGAGTGTACCACCGGCTGCATAGTGCTGGGCGATTACACCGGCGCCACCAAGGTAAGCGCCTGAGCATCGTCAAATAAAAAACCCGCTGTCACCGACAGCGGGTTTTTTGTATTTTCGGCAGACCTGCCGAATAGGAGTAATACGGCCGCTAAGGCCAAATCTCCGTTCGGAGGACGTTATGGCGCTTATATGGGAATTGCCGGAGACGGCGCTGATACTTTTTGGCGGGCTTTACCTTACCGCCGTCACCGGCGCGGTGCAGTTTCGCGGCGGGCTTTACGCCCTGCGTACAGCCGTAAAGGGGCTTGCCGCAGACGGTGAAGACGGAAAACTCCGCCCGCTCTGCACCGCCCTTGCCGGTACGGTGGGGACGGGAAACGTGGTGGGCGTGGCTGTCGCGGTAAGACAGGGCGGTCCGGGAGCGCTTTTTTGGATGTGGGTCTTTGCCGCCCTCGGCATGGCTGTGAAGTACGCGGAGATACTTCTTGCCGCCTCAACGCGGAGAACAGCGGCGGGGGGATACGTTGGCGGGCCCATGTACTATATGGAAGGACTGAAACGGGGAGGAACGCTGGCCGCGGTATTCAGCGCCGGAGGAGTGGCCGCGGCGCTGACGGGAGGGAGTATGCTGCACTCCGGCGCGGCGGCGGCAGCGGCCGTGGAGGTCATGAGCGTCGGCGCGGCGAGACTCATCGCCGGGTTATGCGCCGCCTCCGCGGCGGTGATAGCGGTAAAGGGCGGATCGAAAAGGGTGGAGGGCATGGCCGCGGTGATCGTGCCCGTCATGGCGGGCGTGTACGCGGCGGGAGCGGCGGCAGTCATAGTGAAAAACGCCGATATGTTGCTGCCGGCGATAAAAGCGGTGTTTTCAGGCGCTTTCTGCGGCGCCGCCCTGCGAGGAGGAACGAAGGGCGCGGCGGTGAGGGCCATGACGTGGGGGCTTCGCCGGGGACTTTTCTCCAACGAGGCGGGGCTGGGCTCC
>JAEETR010000049.1 GCA_016286595.1 Oscillospiraceae bacterium
CTTCTCCGGGGCGAGGCGGCGGACACGGGCATCACCGACATATCCCAGAAAAACGGGCGGCTTTACTTCAAGCTGGGGGTTTTCGAGATGGAGCGCATCTCCGCCCTCTACGCCGCCGGAGAGTATAAAAAGACCATAAAGATCGAGGCCGGGGCTTCCCCCTGCGTGTCCCTGGCCCTGGCCCCCGGCGCGAGGGTCCTGGACGCCGCGGTGAAGTTCGTGAGGGATTATAAGGGCGCGTAAGCGACATCGCTCAGGTCGCAGGCACAACTTGCTCCCCGCTTTGGCTGCAAACACCCCGGCGGGGTGTTTGCTTAACGCGTCGCGCCCTCCGAGGGGAAGCCTTGGTTTTCGCGCCTTCCGCCATCCGGTCTTTATTGACCCCGCCCCCGCCCCGTGATACAATATCTCCACAATTTACGACAAAAGGTGATACCATGACCTACGGATTTTTCGCCCTTATCTCCCGGCTGAAAAACATCGACCGGTGGGCCCTCATGCGCAACTCCGACAGGGAGAACGTGCAGGAGCACTCCCACATGACGGCCGTCCTGGCCCACGCCCTGGCGGTCATCCGCCGGGACGTGTACGGCATTCCCTGCGACCCGGACAACGCCGCCGCGGCCGCCCTTTTCCACGACGCCACGGAGATATTCACCGGGGACATGCCCACCCCCGTAAAATACTACGACGACGGCATAACCGGCGCCTACAAGCGCATCGAGGAGGCCGCCGCGTCCCGCCTGACCGCCGCGCTGCCGGAGGCGATGGCGGGGGAGTACGGCGCTCTTCTGCGGGGCGGGAAGCACCCGGACATAGTGAAGGCCGCCGACAAGCTGTCGGCCTACGTAAAGTGCCTTGAGGAGCTCAAAAGCGGCAACGGTGAGTTCCGCTCCGCCGCCGAGAGCACCCTTGAAAAGCTCAAAGGGCTTGAGATGCCGGAGGTGGATTACTTCCTTGAGCACTTCATAGCCGCCTTTGACATGACCCTTGACGAACTGGAGGACAGATAAATGAAAGCCATAGTGACCGTTATCGGAAAGGACCGGGTGGGCATCATCGCCGAGGTGTGCTCCCTTCTGGCCGCCAACGACGTGAACGTGCTGGACATATCCCAGACCATAATGCAGGACTACTTCACCATGATAATGATGGTGGACACCTCCGCCTCCGCTATATCCTTCACGGACCTGGCCGACACGCTCAAGGCGGCGGGGGAGAGATCGGCGCTGAGCATCCGCATCATGCGTGAGGATATCTTCAACGCCATGCACCGCATATAAGGGGGGTCGGCGAACAGATGATAACCTCCAGCGAGATCCTGCAGACCATAGGCATGATAGACCAGCAGCATCTGGACATACGCACCGTGACGCTGGGTCTGAGCCTTCTGGACTGCGCCGTGGCCGACGAGAAGAAGGCCTGCGATAAAATATACGACAAGATATGCCGGGCGGCGGGCAACATCGTGCGGGTGTGCGACGATATCTCCGCCGAGTTCGGCATCCCCATAGTCAACAAGCGCATCTCCGTCACCCCCATGGCCCTGGTGGCCGGGGCCGGCGGCGCGAAGGATTACGTAAACTACGCAAGGGCCATGGACAGAGCCGCCAAGGCCTGCGGCGTGGACTTCATCGGCGGCTTTTCCGCCCTGGTGCAGAAGGGCAGCACCGCCGGTGACGAGATACTCATCCGCTCCATCCCCCAGGCCCTTGCCGAAACAGACCTGGTGTGCTCCAGCGTCAACGTGGGCTCCACGAGAGCCGGCATAAACCTTGACGCGGTGGGCCTCATGGGCCGCGTCATCAAGGAGACCGCCGCCCTCACCGCCGACAGGGGCGGCTTCGGCTGCGCAAAGCTGGTGGTGTTCATGAACGCGGTGGAGGACAACCCCTTCATGGCCGGGGCCTTCCACGGCGTGGGCGAGCCCGAAAAGGCCATAAACGTGGGCGTTTCCGGCCCCGGCGTCGTCCACGCGGCCATTAAGGAATGCCGCGGCAGGCCCATCAACGAGGTGGCCGAGATGATAAAGAAGACCGCCTTCCGGGTCACCCGCATGGGCGAGCTTGTGGCTCAGGAGGCGTCAAGACGGCTCGACGTGCCCTTCGGCATAGTGGACCTGTCCCTGGCCCCCACCCCCGCCGTGGGCGACTCCGTGGCGGATATACTTGAGGAGATGGGCCTTGAGAGCGTGGGCGCCCCCGGCACCACGGCGGCCCTTGCCATACTCAACGAC
>JAEETR010000050.1 GCA_016286595.1 Oscillospiraceae bacterium
GAGCCAGCGCCGTAAGCGCGGGACTCAGAACCCAGGACGTAAGCATACTCCTTGGTGTACTTAACCGTGGACTCACCGGTGTTGACGACAGCGCCCAGCAGAGAGCCGGTCTCGGGGTTCAGATAGTAATCATAGGCGGTGTTGAAGTCGGCCTTGATGACGGCGGTAGCAGCGACACCGGAGGTGATAGCGGCGGTGAAGTTGGCGTCAGCATAGGTCTTGGTGCCGTTGATGGTGATGTAAGCACCGGCAGGGGCGGAACCAGCATTGTAAGCGGTAGCCTTGGCGGTGACAGGATCCAGAACGACAGTGTCAACATAGACATACTGACCAGCGTCGTAGGACCAGGGGATAGCAATGAAGTCGCCCTTATTCAGGGAGGAGCCGTAATCGTCAGTATAGGTGCCGGTGCCACCGATCTTCAGGGTGACAGCGTAAGCGCCCTTGTGAGCACCAGAGGTCTCAGCGGTCTTGGCGATGGCGGTGACCTCATCCAGCTCGTAAGCATAGACGATGCCGACGGTGAGGGTCTGGTTCTTGGCGGAAGCGGTGAACTCAACGACCTCACCAGCGTTGATGGCGGCAGCGGCAGCAGCGCCGACCAGAGTGTAGTCAGTGCCCTTCTCCTTGTTGTAGGCGGTCAGGACAGCACCGTAGGTGGTGTTCTTGTCAGCCTTGTAGGTGTAGTTGCCGTCATTGGTGTAGATGGCGGAAAACTACTCGCCACCCTCAGTCCAGACGTAAGCGGCGCGGCCGTAAGCGTCAGTACCGGTGGTAGTGGTCTGAGTGGGGGCGTAGCCAAGAGCGATTCCGGGGAGAGGGCCGGCCTGCAGGGCGTTGAACACCATCTGCATAGCCTCGGCAAGGGTGATGGCGCCGTTCATCTTGCTGAGGGTCAGACCATCAAACAGGCCGATCAGGTTGGCATCCTTGGAGACCTCGGTAGCCCAGTAGGTGCCGACATAGCGGTTGGCGGTCTTGGGCAGGCCGGTCTGAGGATCAACGTAGTTGATGAAGCCGTAGCCCAGAGCGTTCAGCAGGGTCTTGGCGAACTGATAGCCAGTCAGCTGATCATCGGGGCCATACTTGCCGTCGCCGTAGCCGGCGATCCAGCCCTGAGACACGCAGTAAGCAATGTACTTACTGGCCCACTGGGAAGCGGGAACGTCAGAGAACTCGGTTTCGCTGGCGGCCAGGGCCTCAGCAACGTTTTCACCCAGGGACACATAAGCGGTGATCTTAGCGGCCTGAGCGCGGGTAAGGTTGCCGTTGATACCGATCTCGGTAGCGGACATACCTTTGATTATACCAAGGCCGATGTTAAGATCGATGGCCTCGGCATACTCGGACGCCTTGGCGGCATCTTTGTCCTTGTAATCAGCGAGGTTGTCAACACCGGTTTCCTCGGCGCTGGCAAACACAACCAGGCTCATTACCATGACAACTGCCAGGACAAGGCTCAGGGTCTTGCGCAGAGTCTTCATGTAATGTCTTCCTCCTTATAAAATATGTGAAATAAAGATTGCCCGTACATGAACCGGACTGTATTGTGAAACGCCCTTCCGGCGGAATCACCATTGGATGCAGGCTCTTTCGTATGTAAGCTATCGGCCCGTCGCTATTAAAGACGGATATGCGCGGCGGTAAGTTCCGCTCCGACAAAATATTTTTTGAAGGAGGAGTACGGCGGGGAATGAGCGGGCTCTCACGCCCCGCCGTACACTTACATAATGAAGACTCTCTCCGCCCCGTTAAGGGGAAGTAATCAAAGGTTACAGGTTTCGGCGAGGATCTGCATTGCAAAAGAGGATGCGGGCATAGCGGTGCTATCACCACTTGCGGATATTCTATCACAGCGGTATTTCATTGTCAACACTTTGGGCAAAATTTGTTACAAAAAAGTTACAGTTGCTGAAAAGAGGCCGAAAGTGTTGATATTAAAGGTTTTTTGCCGTTTGCGGTTGCAATTTGAGCCGACCGTTGGATAAAGTTGGTTACAAAAAATGATAAAACGGAATCTTTTTTGCTCCGGCCGTTTACCGAATCACCGCTCCCAGGTCCCGTTCAAGGGCTGAGAGGATGTTTTTCACGGTTTCGTCGGCGTGGTCGTCGGTGAGGGTGGAGTCGTCGGAGCGGAGGGTCAGCGAGAAGGCCACGCTCTTCTTCCCCGCCGCTATGCCGGCGCCGGTATAGATGTCGAAGAGCTTTATGCCCCGCAGCAGTTCGCCGCCGGCGGCGGCTATGCACTTCTCGAGAGCGGCCACTGTGACGGACGCGTCGCACACCACGGCAATGTCGCGGCTCATGGAGGGGTAACGGGGCAGCGGCACGTAGAGGGCGGCGGGCTTTTCCATGGTCTCCAGGGCCTCGAAGTCCAGCTCGGCGCAGTAGGCGTCGGCGTCGAGACCGTAATTCTTCTGCACGGCGGGGTGTATCTGTCCCAGAACGCCGATGCATCTGCCGTCAACGGTGACGTATGCGGCGCGGCCGGGATGATAGGCGGCGTCATCGGTGCAGGGGGCGTACTCGGCGCCGGCGATCTTCAGGCCGTCCAGCACGGACTGGACGGCGCCCTTGAGGGCGTAGAAGTCCATGCCGTCGCCGTAGGCGCCCAGGGTGAGGACCTTGGGCTCGAAGGCGAGGCCGTCGGGCGACTTCCTGTAGATCTTGGCGATCTCGTAGAGTTTGACGGCGGCGTTGCGGTTGGCCCTGTTGCGGGCAAGGATGTCCAGCATGGAGGGCAGGGCCCGGGTACGCATGACGGAGGTGTCCTCGCCGAGGGGGTTGAGTATCTTTATCTGGTCCCGCAGAGGTGAGTCGGCGGGGGTGCCTATCTTGTCAAGGCCGCTGGGACTGCCGAAGGAATAGGTTATTATCTCGGAGTAGCCGTTCATGCGGCACAGAAGTCCCGCCAGGTTCTCCGTCTTCTGGTAATCGGAGTAGCCGCCGCTGCCGCCGCCGTGATGCAGCGTCACGGGGATGGAGTTGTAGCCGTAGAAACGGGCCCCCTCCTCGGCCAGGTCGGCCATGTGCTCCACATCGCCTCTCCAGGAGGGGACGATGACGTCGTCTCCGTCAAAGCCGAAGGACAGCTTGGCGAGGATGGAGCGCATCTCGTCCTCGGACACGTCCGTTCCCAGCAGGGCGTTGATGCGGTCCGGCTCCAGCTTCACGCGGGTGGGCGCCTTGGGCTCGGGGAACA
The DNA here is from genome assembly GCA_016286595.1 of Oscillospiraceae bacterium. Lineage (GTDB taxonomy): Bacteria > Bacillota > Clostridia > Oscillospirales > Oscillospiraceae > RUG626. Next base: position 3,203 of record JAEETR010000050.1, read on the forward strand.
CGTCCACCACGCCGTCCACCACTTCACCGCAGCCGAGAAGCTCAACAAGTTCGCAGGCTCTGTCCACCACGCGGCGGGTGTTCATCACGTCAAGGCCCTTCTCGAAGCGGGCGGAGGAGTCGGTGCGCATACCCAGGGCAGCCGCGGTGCGGCGCACGCTGGTGCCGTTGAAATTGGCGGACTCGAAGAGCACCATGGCGGTGTCGCCGATTATCTCGGAGTTGGCGCCGCCCATGACGCCCGCAACGCACACGGGCTTGTCGCCGTCGCAGATGCACAGCATGTTCTCCGTAAGATCGTGGGGCTTGTCGTCAAGGGTGGTGATGGTCTCGCCGGGGCGGGCGGTGCGCACGATTATCTTCCCTCCGGAAACGCAGGAGAAGTCGAAGGCGTGCATGGGCTGGCCGTACTCCAGCATGACGTAGTTGGTGATGTCGACTATATTGTTGATGGGCCGAACGCCGCTGGCGCGCAGACGCTGGCGCATCCACTTGGGCGACGGGGCAATCCTCACGTTTTTGACCATTCTGGCGGTGTAGCGGGGACACAGGGCCGGGTCCTCCACGGTGATGGACACCAGATCGCTCACGTTGCCGCCGCTGCCCTTCACCACGGGCTCGTGGAGGTCGATGGGCCGGTCAAAGGTGGCGGACGCCTCCCGGGCAAGCCCGATTATGGACAGACAGTCGGGTCTGTTGGGTGTGATCTCAAAGTCGATGACGGTGTTGTCCGCGCCGATGACGGGCACTATATCGTCGCCGGGGGCGCAGTCGTCGGTTATGAGCCAGATGCCGTCCTCTATGGCGTCGGGGAAGTCGTGGGCGTCAAGACCCAGCTCGCCCAGGGAGCACATCATGCCGTCGGACACGACGCCCCGGAGCTTGCCGGAGCGTATCTCCTTGCCGCCGGGCAGCATGGATCCGTCCAGCGCCGCGGGTACGAGGCTGCCGACGGTGACGTTCTGGGCACCGGTTACTATCTGTATAGACCTGCCGCCCACGTCGACCTGACAGACCCACAGGTGGTCGGAGTCGGGGTGGCGCTCCATGGCGGTGACGCGGCCGACGACCACGTTTTTGATCTCATCGTCGAGACGCTCTATCGTCTCCACCTTGGAGCCGGAGAGGGTCATGGCGTCGGCGAAGGCCTTATCGGATATATCGGAAACGTTTACGAACTCACTGAGCCATTCACGGGATAAAAGCATTTCTCTCCACCTCCTTAAAACTGGGACAGGAACCTGATATCGTTCTCGAATATCAGGCGCAGATCGGAAATCTTGAAGCGGCGCATGGCCATGCGCTCAAGGCCCATGCCGAATGCCCAGCCGGAGTACTTCGTGGAATCTATCCCGCAGCCCTCCAGCACCTTGGGATGGACCATTCCGGCGCCGAGAAGCTCGATCCAGCCTTCGCCCTTGCACACGCGGCAGCCCACGCCGCCGCACTCGTGGCACTGAACGTCCATCTCGCAGCTGGGCTCGGTGAAGGGGAAGTGATGGGGACGGAAGCGGGTCTTCGTGCCCTCGCCGTAGAGACGCTCGGCCACCATGTTCAGGGTGCCCTTCAGGTCAGCCATGGTGACGCCCTCGTCGATGACGAGGCCCTCTATCTGGTGGAACATGGGGGAATGGGTGGCGTCCACCTCGTCCTTGCGGTAGACGCGGCC